>DAHUXA010000086.1 GCA_027307405.1 Hyphomicrobiales bacterium
CTCGTTGATCACAGGTACACTGCGCCATTCCAGGAGCTTGGCAATGGTCGAGCGAGCATTGAGGTAGCGACGGCGCTCTTCCGTGTCGCCCAATGTGACCAGCACTTGCCCCGCAGTGAGGCCGTGGCTGCCGAGCGCTTCTGACCAAGCGCGCGCGAGTGAAATTTGGCCGACCGCAGCGGCGGCCTGACTGTCCTCCAGCTTGAGCGCGCCCGATGGCAGTTTGAGCACCGCCCGGCCGAGCGCGATCGCGCCTGACGAGACCACCAGCACGTCCCGCTTATCCTGGTGCAGGCCGGCGATATCGGTAGCGAGCGAAGCGAGCCATTCGCGTTTCAAATCGCCGGCGGAGGAATCGACCAGCAGTGAAGAGCCGACCTTCACAACAATGCGGCGAAAGTCCTTGAGCGACGGCGTTTTCGATGTCGTTCCGGCGGAGGTGTCCATGGCGGCGCTGTGTAGCACGGGTATTGCTGTGTCGTCATGGCCGGGCGGCTTCTGCGTGCTATTCTGGCGCCGAGGGCAAAGCGATGCAGCTTGCGGTCTATGGTGCCGTGCTTGCGATTGCGCTGGGCAGCGTATTGCTGGGGCTCGACTGGTTGTCAGCGCCGATGTCGCCGATGGTCGACACCGAAGCGGGGTTGCGGGCGGTTGCGCCTCCGCCAATAGCGGCTGCGCCGCCTTCCGTGGCGCCAAAAGCGAGCATAGGTGCACCAATCGTCCCGCCGGGTCTCGTCGCGCCGGCAACGCCGAACGTGCCGCCATCGCCAGATGTGGCAGTGCAGGTTGCGCCTCAAGAGCCAATCGTCAGGCGGGAGCCGCAGGTAAGCTGTAACGTCGATGCGTGTATTGCAGCCTATCGTTCGTTTCGCGAATCTGACTGCACCTATCAGCCGAGCAACGGACCACGCAGGCTTTGCACCAAGTAAAGCAATCTAGCTTCAGCCCCAGGTTCCACGGCTGTGCCGATTGCGGCGTGGAACCGGCTTGGTGATTCCCGCGTTGCGATACGGATGCAATCAGGCGGGCCGAGCGATGCAGTTCCTTGTCTACCTCACCATTCTTATGGTTTCGGTCAGCACCGTTTTGCTTGAAGTACATTGGTTGACCACGCCACCGCCGCAACCCAAACCAGCCCTTCAAACGGCAAGCGCCGCTGCGCCCGTTCCAAAGACGGAAGGGCCTAACGCGACACTCAGTCCGATTTATCCAAAAAAGCCAGACCCGGCGCCCGTTGATTCAGCATCCAACGTGCAACAATCCGGTACAACGGACGCAGCACCGCCGCAAAGATCTGCCGTTGAAACAACGGGCGTGGCTGCGCGCGAAGGCGAAGGGCGACCGGCCACGGCTGCGATGAATGCGACGAACGGCGTCAATAGTTTTTCGCAACAGGGCGCTGTGCGAGCAGAGGTGGCGATGCCGAACAATCACTGTGACGTTCAGGCCTGCGCGAATGCCTACAAATCGTTCCGTGCATCTGATTGCACCTATCAGCCATTCGAGGGCTCGCGGCGGTTCTGCGAGAAACCACCAATGCAGCAGGCGACCCGCGAGCGGAGAGAGCAAAGAGAGCATCGCAAGTGGATCAGGGATGCGGATCCGCGTGATGTCGAGCGCTCCACAGTCGGACGGCGGACCTTTGCCGATGACGATGAGAGCGAGCCGGACTTTGCCGATGACGGTCCGGACCGAAGTGTGATCGTGGTCCGTAGAGGCCTGCGGTGGTAGGGCGCTGCCCTCTGTGATCGCCTAATATACGACCACGGATCTGATCGATTTCCCGTCGTGCATCAGGTCGAAGGCATCGTTGATCCTGTCTAGCGGCAGGGTGTGCGTAATCAGATCGTCGATATTGATCTTGCCCTCCATGTACCAATCGACGATTTTGGGCACGTCCGTACGCCCACGCGCGCCGCCGAAAGCCGTGCCCCGCCACACACGTCCGGTCACAAGCTGAAATGGCCGGGTCGCGATCTCTTGTCCCGCGCCGGCAACGCCGATAATGATGCTTTCGCCCCAACCGCGGTGGCAGCACTCCAGCGCTTGCCGCATCGTTTGCACATTGCCGATGCACTCGAACGAAAAATCCGCGCCGCCGCCGGTCAAATCGACGATGGCCTGCACGACCTTGTCGCGGCCGACTTCGTCCGGATTGATAAAATGAGTTAGTCCGAATTTCTCGGCCATGGCGCGCTTGGCTGGATTTGTGTCGATACCGACGATTTTGTCGGCGCCGACCATGCGAGCGCCCTGAATCACATTTAATCCGATGCCACCTAGGCCGAATACCGCGACGTTTGCACCCGGCCAAACTTTTGCAGTGTTGATGACAGCGCCCACACCGGTGGTAACGCCGCAGCCGATGTAGCAAATCTTGTCGAACGGTGCGTCTTCGCGGACTTTGGCAAGCGCGATCTCAGGCAACACCGTGAAATTGCTGAAGGTCGAACAGCCCATGTAGTGGTGGACCTTCTTGCCGTCGAGAGAAAAGCGCGACGTGCCGTCGGGCATCACGCCCTGTCCCTGGGTCGCTCGGATCGCAGTGCACAGATTGGTCTTGCGCGACAGGCACGACGGGCAAGCCCGGCATTCCGGCGTGTAGAGCGGTATGACGTGATCGCCTGCCTTTAGCGTGCTGACGCCAGCGCCGACTTGGCGCACGATGCCGGCACCCTCGTGGCCAAGGATCGCTGGAAACAGACCTTCCGGATCCGCTCCCGACAGGGTGTAGGCGTCGGTATGGCAGATGCCGGTCGCCTTGATCTCGACCAGGACTTCTCCAGCCTTCGGGCCTTCGATTTCAATGGTCTCGACGGTCAATGGTTCGCCAGCTTTCCAAGCGACTGCGGCACGTGTTTGCATGGATGTCCTGCGAATGATCAGTGAACGCGACTAGCCTTATTATGAGTGGCCGGGGCAAGATGAGCCATGGATTTTTCGTACTCGGCTGAACAGCAGGCAATCCGGGCGGCAATCGAGAAGATCTGCGCTCGTTTTCCCGACGACTACTGGCTCGCCAAGGATCGCGAAGGTAGCTTCCCGCAAGATTTCCACCGCGCCTTCGCTGAGCAGGGATGGCTTGGCATCGCGATTCCGCAGGCATATGGCGGCTCTGGCCTCGGAGTAACCGAGGCCGCTGTCATGATGCAGACAGTCGCTGAATCTGGCGCCGGCCTCTCAGGTGCCTCGGCGCTGCATATGAATATTTTTGGGCTCAATCCGGTGGTGATGTTCGGCAGTGACGAGCAGAAAAATCGCATGCTGCCGCCCCTGATCGCGGGGAACGATAAAGCCTGTTTCGCCGTCACCGAACCGGATGCCGGCCTCGACACGCTCAATCTGAAGACCAAAGCCGTGCGGCATGGCGATCGCTATCTGCTGTCCGGCCAGAAGATATGGATTTCAACTGCGCAGGTGGCGAGCAAAATTCTGATCCTGGCGCGCACCACGCCGCTCGAAAACGTCAAGCGGAAAACGGAAGGCTTGAGTCTGTTCTACACCACGCTCGACCGTAACCACGTCAACGTGCGCGAAATCGCCAAGATGGGACGGAGTGCCGTCGACTCGAACGAGCTATTTATTGAGGCACTGCCTGTACCGGCGGCCGATCGCATCGGGGAGGAGGGCCGCGGCTTTGAATACATCCTGCACGGCATGAACACCGAGCGTATTCTGATCGCGGCGGAAGCAGTGGGTCTTGGCCGTGCCGCGCTGCGCAAGGCAGCCTCTTATGCTCGCGAGCGTATCGTATTTGGCCGCCCCATCGGCCAAAATCAGGCGATCCAGCATCCACTGGCGGCGAGTTGGATGGAGCTCGAAGCCGCGAACCTGATGGCGTTCAAGGCCGCCTCGCTCTACGACAGCGGCGCGCTCTGCGCGGCCGAAGCAAATGCGGCAAAATATCTCGGCGCCGAGGCGGCGTTCTCGGCATGTGAGGCGGCTGTGATGACGCACGGCGGGATGGGTTACGCCAAGGAATTTCACGTCGAGCGCTATTTGCGCGAAGTCATGATCGCCCGGCTTGCGCCGGTCAGCCCGCAGCTGATCCTCTGCTTCATCGCGGAAAAGGTGTTCGGCCTGCCGAAATCGTATTGAGCCAAGCTGCTAAAGATATTGCGGCGCTTCTTCCGGCTGCGGATTTTTCTGCGCCTTCTCGATGATGGCGGCAAGCGCGCGTAACACCTCCTGCACGCCTTCGTGCGACTGCGCGGACACGACCAGAGGCGTCTTCTTGCAAGCTTTTTTCAGTTTCGCGCTTTGGACCTTTATTGCGTCCTTCGTCACCGCATCGGCCTTCGACAGCGCAATGATCTCCGGTTTTTCAGTCAAGCCGTGGCCATACGCCTCCAATTCCGCCCGCACAGTCTTGTAGGCTGCGCCTGCGTCTTCGCCCGTGCCATCGACGAGATGCAACAGCACGCGGCAGCGTTCGGTGTGACCGAGAAAACGATCGCCCAATCCCGTTCCCTCATGCGCGCCTTCGATCAGCCCGGGTAAATCGGCGAGCACGAATTCGCGTCCGTCGACTTCGACAACGCCGAGTTGCGGATGCAGCGTCGTAAAGGGGTAATCGGCGATCTTCGGTTTTGCTGCGCTGACCGCTGCAAGGAATGTGGACTTGCCTGCATTGGGCAGGCCGATCAGTCCAGCGTCGGCGATCAGCTTCAGACGCAGTCGAATGGTGCGCTCTTCACCCGGCTGTCCGGGATTGGCATGGCGTGGTGCACGGTTGGTGGACGACTTGAAATGCGCATTGCCAAAGCCGCCATTGCCGCCCTTGGAGATCGTCACGCTCTCGCCGACGTGGGTTAGGTCGGCAATCAGAGTCTCACCATCCTCCTCGTATATTTGAGTGCCGACGGGTACTTTCAGAACAACGTCCTTGCCGTTGGCGCCGGCGCGGTCCTTGCCCATGCCATTGCCGCCACGTTGCGCCTTGAAATGCTGCTGATAGCGATAGTCGATCAGGGTGTTGAGACCGGTGACCGCTTCCACCACGACATTGCCGCCCTTGCCGCCGTCGCCGCCGTTTGGGCCGCCGAATTCGATAAATTTCTCGCGCCGGAACGACACGCAGCCGTTTCCGCCCGCGCCGGACGCAATATAAACCTTGGCTTCATCGAGGAATTTCATGGCGTTAGGGTATATCGCATCGCGCGGCCATTCGCGAAAGGGCGTTTGGCACATATGCAGGCGGGAGTTTTTTATCGGTCTTTCTGGATGGTCGCGATCAGCCGGCGGCGAGCACGGGCGAGACGTGACATCACGGTTCCGATCGGCACTTCGGTTGCTTCCGCGATTTCGCGATAGTCGAGCCCCTCGATGTCGCGGAGCACGAGGGTCTCACGGAATGGCGCAGGCAGTGCGGCGATGGCTGCGCGGAGCTGCTCGGCATCAGCTTTGGCGATCAGTGCCGCTTCCGGCGTCTCGTCATTCGGCTCGCCTGGTTTGGCGTTCTCAAGCTCGACCGCCTCGAGATCCTCGACCGTGAAAATCGTTGCTGGACGATTCTTGCGGAGCCACGAATAGGCGGTGTTGCGCACAATGCTCAGCAACCAGGAACGCGGGCTGCCGCTAGCGAATTCGCGAATGGCGCGGAACGCGCGTAACGAAGCATCCTGCACCACATCCTCAGCGTCCGTGCGATTGCCGGTGAGCCAGCGCGCGAGCCGATAGGCCTCGTCGATATGCGGCATCACGACAGTTCTGAAGCGCGCGTTATCATCCAGGCCGCTCAAGGACTCCTGCACGCCTGAGGCAACCAACTTCATTGTTGGCCTTTCAGATCTCGTTGGCTCGGTCCTGGCCTTCAGTAAAGTGATCGACATCGCCCACGCCCCGAACGGCTACAGTACGGTCTGGCTGGTGCGAAATAGCTGGACGAAATTCTCCAACTCCTTGGCTTCGAGATCGGAGATTGCCCAGTAGCTCACGCCGTTCTCGACCCAGTGAACGACGTTGTAGCCGTTGACGCTGCGCGGGCTCCTGTCGAGTTCGTGTTGGCTCTCCGCTGGCACGGCGGTGAGGCTGATCAAATGCTTGGCACGCCGATAAACCAAAGTCGAGACAGGTGTTTGGCCGACAACATCGATGCGGCCGCCAACGAGCGGAAAATCCTCCTTGCCGAGATCGACCACCCGCGGCGAGCTCGGAATGCGGCCATTGAACCACGGTTTGACTGTGTGGCGGTCGGAGGACACGACGTCGACCGGCTCCGGCGCCATCAACGCGCGAATGTGGTCGGAGACGAGCGCATCCGCGACTATCGTTGGCTGCTGTTGAGACCCGATCACGAGCCAGGTCGAGCCGCTGGTAACCATGGCGGTCAAGGCGATCGATGCCGCAAGCGCGCGCCACGATGACCGTGCGCGGTCTCGTTTCAAGCCGCCGACCGAAGTCTCAATGCGGGCGTGCAGTCCGGCCGGTGCCGCCTCGCGCGGCAGCTGTTCATGGATCGCCTGCTGCAAAGCCTTCACGCGTTCGGCCTCGGTGGCGAGCGCCGGCGTCTCGGCCATCTGATGCGTGATGCCCAGCGCGTTGGCGGGATCGAGTTCGCCATCAAGATAGGCATGCACCAGCAGCACTGAATTATCGTCAGACTTTGAACGGCTCATAGTTGCTTCTTCCAATAGGCGCCGACCGCACCGGTCACTATTTCCTTGCTACGCCAATATGATAGCCCGAAACCTCACGTAGGCGCAGTAATCACATCTAGAAGACTCTGGTGGCCCCGGTTTCATTCCCGCTGGAGCAAAATTTTTTAGGTCGGGAAAACAGGGCAGACCAAGGCCTGCCCTGTATTTCGTAGACTCAGAAATTACGGAGCATTTCATTGTAGCCGAAACTTCCCCCGCCCGTGGCTGCAGGACCGTTCGGAGTGTAAGCCGAGCGGGCGCTTGGAACCATGGCGAAAGAGTCTAGCCCCCTCTGACCGGCTGCTATGTTCTGAGTGGGAAGAGTAATCGGATTGTGCGCGAACGTCAGCACGTTGCCGGTGCCGTCACATGTACAGAACGACTGGGCAAATGCCGGCGTTGCGACGGCGGTAAGCACAGCCAGGGTGGTCAAAAACGTCTTCATGTCGGGTCTCCTGTGATTGCGATTCAAAAAATCGCTGGGGTTAGCGAAGCCATTCGGCGTCAACGGGTGGCGACGAATGGCGCGGTCGCTGTGACCATGCACGGAGGGAGACTGCAAAACGGTTTGAATATTCCTCGCAGCGCGGAGCTAACGCTTCGTTTCAGATAACTTTTTTATGAAACAAGATTGAGAAGGTTGTCCGGGAATAAATATTCAGCGTCTTGAGTATTGCAGTGGAAGACGAACGCAACGGCATGCCCGCAATTCCGGCGCCGATGACATCTTTGTGATGTGACTTCGTTCGGGAATAAATCGTCGCCACGGTCAGTCTCGTCCCCGTAAACGCAAAATCGTTATGGGAGATTCGACGATGACAGAGCGCGATGACGGCTTAAATCGCCGCAAGGTACTCGAATGCATGACTTGGGCGGGCACTGGCGTGCTTTGGACCGTTGCCGGCGGAGTCCCAACCTCACTTGGTATCATCGACGAAGCGGTTGCCGCGCAGCAGAAGGGCTTTACCTTTCTGCAGATCAGCGACAGCCATATGGGCTTCGACAAGCCGGCAAATCCCAATGCGAAGGGGACGTTGGAAGAAGCGATCGCGCGCGTGCGGGCACTACCGGTGAAGCCCTCCTTTATGATTCACACCGGTGATATTTCGCATCTATCCAAGCCGTCCGAATTCGACGATGCCGAGCATATCATTTCGCAGGCGCGGCTCGATGTGCATTACGTGCCGGGCGAACACGATCTGCTCGATGAAGAACAGGGCAAGCTTTATCGCGACCGGTACGGACGCGGCACCAAGGGTGCAGGTTGGTACAGTTTCGACGCCGATGGCGTGCATTTCATCGGCTTGGTCAATGTTGTCGATCTGAAGGCCGGCGGCCTCGGCAATCTCGGCGCCGAGCAGCTCGCCTGGCTGGAAGATGACGTGAAAGGCCGTGCATCCTCGCAGCCGATTGTCGTGTTCGCGCACATACCGCTGTGGTCCGTCTATCCGGATTGGGGATGGGGAACGCAGGACAGCGAGCGGGCGTTGAGCTTTCTGAAAAGATTCGGGTCGGTCACGGTACTGAACGGCCACATCCACCAGGTCATGCAGAAGGTCGAGGGCAACGTCACGTTCCACACCGCGCGCTCGACCGCCTTCCCGCAACCCGCGCCGGGCGCAGCCCCCTCGCCCGGTCCGATGAAGGTCGAGGATGCAAAACTGCGCTCGATGCTCGGGGTTGCCAGCATCAACTTCAAGCAGGGCGATGAGCGGCTCGCCATCATCGACACGCCGCTGCAGAGCTGAGGGTCACATGAACTTTGCAAGAACGCTCGCGCTCGGCGCGATGGTCCTCCTTGTCACCATTGCGATCGCCGCGCCGGCCCGGGCGGACGAAACCCAGGTGAAGATCGACAACTTCACCTTCAACCCGCAGCAGATCACGGTGAAAGCCGGCGCCACGGTGGTCTGGACCAATGGCGACGACATTCCACACACCGTGACGTCGAAAACCATGGCGTTTCGATCGAAAGCGCTCGACACCGACGACAAGTTCTCGTTCACATTCGCGACACCGGGCAAGTACGATTATTTTTGCTCCTTGCATCCGCACATGACCGGAACAATCGTCGTTGAGACGGCAACCGGAAGCGCTGCGCCGCCATGACGGCTCAAGGCACGCGCCTGCTAGCGGGCGGACATGAAATGGGTGGTGCCGTCCTGTTTAATGCGCTCCAGCAGGTCCACTTCCCAGGAGAGATACGCGTTCATCGCCGCTTCTGTATCGCTCGGTCGCTCATAAGGCTTGAGCCAGACATCGACCGGCTCGTCGGCCATTTTGGGGCTGGTGGAAAGCGGGAAGCCCGCAGCCGTCCAGGCAGCGTTGCCACCCTTAAGCCAATGGACCGGACGATCAGTTAGAGCCTGAGCCTCGGCTACCACGAGGCTCGCCAGCGCGCCGTCCTCACTGGTCAGGATCACGTCGCCTTTGGGTGCGATCTTTCGCATGGCGCGATCGAGCCGCGAGCGGATTGCGAACCAGGCGCCGGGAATATGACCGCGCCGGTAGTCCGGGCTACGCGATAGATCGATCACGCTCACGTCGTCGCTCACGATCACGTCGGAGGGCTCTACCGCGCGGTTCACCACTGGCACGCCGAGGATGACTCTTTCAGACGCGCCGGTTTCATTGCCTGCTTCCGCCAGCACGAACACGTCTTTCCAGCCCATTTGAGCAAGCCACGACGCGGTCATCAGCGCGCGCACGTCCTTGTCGTCGCTCAGCACGATGCGGGCGCCAAGCGTGCCGGCGTACAGGTCAGTGGCCTGCACCAGCTGGCCACCGGGCGCGGAAATTGCCCCCGGAAAATGCCCGGCCAAGTATTCGCCCGGATCACGAACATCGAAAACGTAAGTCGTGCGCGTGGCGTCGGCCCGAAATTCCTCCACCATGGCGCGGTCGACGCGCTGGATGCCAAACTTGCGCGCGACTTTGTCCGCCGCTGATTTCGCCCAGCTCAGCCCGGCGGTTGATACGGCTGGGGCGCGCAAGCCCTTGCCGCTGTCGCAGGTAAGGCCCGCCAGATGCCAGCCCATGGTGCCGTTGCGCAGCGCCACCACCTTGTTCGGCACACCAGCATTGATGAGCGATTGCGCGCCGATGATGCTTCGGGTGCGCCCTGCGCAATTGACGACGATGGTGGTTGAGGGCGAAGGCACGATGTCGTGCACGCGCAACACCAGCTCGGCGCCCGGCACGTTGAGGCCGGTCGGAATTGAAATGCGCGAATATTCGTCGAACGGGCGGCTGTCGAGCACCTTGAGGTCGGTGCCGTCTCGCATAAGGGCATCGAGCTCGCTCGCGCTCACGCTCGGGGTACCGCTGTTGTGCTCGACGAATTCGCCGAACGCCTTGCTCGGTACGTGAACGCCGGAAAACAGGACGAAGCCGGCCTCGGTCCATGCGGCAATGCCGCCGTCCAGATAAAAGATGTCCGTGTAACCGGCGCTGGCGAGAATATTTGCTGCACGTTCGACCAAGCCATCGGTGTCGTCGCATAGAACAATGCGCGTGGTGAGGCGAGGGACGAGCTGCGCGAACCCTAATTCGAGCCGGCTCAACGGCACCGAGCGTGCCCACAGCAAGTGACTTTGCGAGAAGATGAGCTCTTCCCGCACATCGATCAGCGCCAACTCTGCGCCGTCATCGAGCATGGCCTTGACGGCGGCGGCGCTGACCGGACGCAGCGTCGCCTTTGCGGCGGGAGAATGCAGGTTCACGTCGCCTGCTGCGCAGTCATCTGCTCGACCTCGCCAGTCTTCAGGTCGATGCGGATACGATCGATCTTGTCCAGATTGGTACCGGTCACGCGGATGAAGCGTGCGTGGTCGGGATAATCGATCGAGTGAATGGCACCATTCTGGTAGATGCCGGCCTTGCCGGGCGTAAGCCGGTATTTCTTCACCGGCTTGAGCTTGGCATGCCTGGGGTCTTTTCCGTCATCCTCGCGCGCCCATTCAATCATGTCGGTGTATTTCGTCGCCTGGCCATAGATCGCCCAGGAGTCGCCGTGATCATGCGGCGGCGATACGCGCGCCTTGTCATTGATATGAGCGAGTATTTGGAAGCCGAGCTTCGGGTCCTCGTAGAGCACCTTTAGCCCGCGCGGCGCGCCGTCGCCGCAATATTCGCGTATGAAATCGGGATTGCCGAGCAATCGCTCGAGATTGGCGCGCACCTGCTCGCGACCGGCGGGGCCGGGATCGCGCGAAAGGGTCGAGCGGCAATCGGCGATAAACTGGTCAAGGTCGTAGGCCATGGCGTCCTCCCGGGCATACCGAGCAACGGACGCAAGTCTTGCGCAAGTCGAAACCGAATGCCAGCCGGCCCTCCCTCGAACGAGGGAGGGCCGTATGTGCTTATGAAACGCGCTTCACCCGGCCCCACGTTTTGAGTGCCGACCAGATGCGCCTCTCAAGCCGGAATCGATCAATCGGGGCGGACGATTTGATCGAGTTGATGCGGTAGAGGCCGACGCCGGTCCACTGGAATCCGCACTTCTCCAGTACGCGTCGTGAAGCCGGGTTGGTGACACGCGCTCCAGCCTGCAACGTCGCATGCGTGAGGTCGGTGAAGGCGTAGTCGATCAGCGCGTGCAGTGCCTCCGTGGCATAGCCTTGATTCCAATACGGCACGCCGAGCCAATATCCGAGCTCCGGCGTTTCGTCGTAGTGGAACATGATCCCACAGGCGCCGATAATGGTCTTATTGCGCAGCGTGATCAGAAACGCTGCCTCGCCGTCTTTATTCGCCCCACCTATAAATTTTTCGGCATCCGCCACTTTGTAGGGATGCGGGATGCGCGCGGTGTTTTCCGCGATGCGGCGATCGTTAGCGAGCGCTGCTACCGCTTTAGCGTCCTCGAGACGCGCTGCGCGCAAGGCAAGCCGCTTGGTCTCGAGGACGGGAATACTTCCTTCTCGGTAAGCCTCTCTTGGTATTTCTTCCAGCAGTGTCATGGCACGGGCTCCAGGTTAAAAAGCGAAGAGGGGGAGCCGGTCACCCGTCTCCCCCTCTCAGAGCCCTACGAGGCCCCGCCGGTTCGACTGGATGACCGGCGGACCTCGATTTTGTCCACCGTCTTACTCGGCCGCAGCCTCCGTCATCGGTACAACGGACACGAAGGTGCGGCCTTTAGTTTTCGTTGCGAACTGAACCTTTCCATCGATGAGCGCGAACAGCGTGTGATCTTTACCGGTGCCGACATTACGGCCGGCATGCCATTTGGTGCCGCGCTGGCGCGCAAGGATATTGCCGGCGAGCACGATCTCGCCGCCGGTCGACTTCAAGCCGAGCCGACGGCCCGCTGAGTCGCGGCCGTTACGCGAAGATCCGCCTGCTTTCTTATGCGCCATGATGCTCTCTCAAACTCTTTTACTCTATACACCGATTCCGTGACGGAATCATCTCACTTCTTCTTGCTCTTTGTGGCGCCCTTGGCGGGCTTTTTTGCGGCCGCCTTGGCCGGTTTTTTTGCCCTTACCTTGGCCGGGTTGCCTTCTGCGGCCGGAGCGGCTTCCGCTTTTGGTTTCGGCTCCCGCTTGGGCCGCGGCGCTGCCGTTTTCGATGGCTTGGCTCCGCCGGTCAGAATTTCGGTGATGCGGATCACCGAAAACTCGTGACGATAGCCACGCTTGCGGCGCGAATTCTTTCGCCGGCGCTTCTTGAAGGCGATGACCTTGTCTCCGCGCGTGTGCTGGAGCACCTCGCCGGCAACAGTCGCACCTGAAACGGTCGGCGTGCCGAGCTGCGGGGTGTCGCCGCCAAGCACCAACACCTCGCCAAACTCGACGATCTCTCCGGGCTGCCCGTTGACCCGGTCGACCTGGATCACGTCCTCGGCGGCCACCCGGTATTGTTTGCCGCCGGTTTTGATGACTGCGAACATCTTTCGTCCTCGTGTTCGATCCCGGCGTACGGACTGTTCCGGGCCGGCTTCTTTCAGTCTTTGTTGTGTGTTTTTAAGGGCTTAACAGCCCTCGAAAAAGCACGCGGACCCAAGGGCCCGCGCGCGCCATGCTTATGGCGGGGAAAGGCGGGGCCTGTCAAGAAAACCAGACAGCCGTCGTGCCGCTGCACACCCACTCAGGTCTCGCTTTTGGCTGGTGCTGAGTCCGACCAGGTGCCGGTATCACCTTCGCTGCCCGATTGGACCAACCGGTAGCCGACGCCCAATTCGGTCACCAGAATTTTTGGGGAGTCCGGGTGCGGCTCGATCTTCTGGCGCAGCTTGCGCACGAAGATGCGCAAGTAATGCGTGTCATGCACGTGGATTGAGCCCCAGACTTCCTTGAGCAGATGTTGGTGGGTCACCACGTTGCCCGCGTGCTGGGCCAGGACCTGTAGCAACCGGTATTCCTTCGGCGTCAGCGTCAGACGTTTGTCATTGAGCATCACTGCACGCGCGGCGAGGTCGATGGTGAGGGGACCGGCCTTGACGGTGGGTTCACCAGACACGGCACGCATCTGCCGCCTGAGCGCCACGCGCACGCGTGCGAGCAATTCTGCCATGCCGAATGGCTTGACAACGTAGTCGTCGGCGCCGAGCTCGAGCAAATGTACTTTCTGCGCTTCATTTGAGCGCACCGACAGCACAATGATCGGTACACTCGACCACGAACGGATGCGTTCGACCACTTCGGCGCCATCCATATCGGGCAAGCCAAGATCGACGATGACCAAATCGATTGGCCGCAATGTTGCCGAACGGATGGCTTCGGCACCGGTCCCGGCCTCGTGAACCACAAAGCCATTGAGCTCGAAGCCCGTGCGCAGAAACCGGCGAATTTGAACTTCGTCGTCCACGACGAGGACGATTGGAGAGGGCTCACTCATCGGCATCGCTTTCCAGTTGCGGTACGGCGTCTTGTGTCACCGGCAATTCAATCGCTACCGTCGTACCAAATCCGGGACCCTCGCTGACGGCGCTCACTTTCCCGCCATTGGCAGCGATGAAGGCATTGGCAATCCACAGGCCAAGGCCCGAACCGCTGGTGGTCGCGGCATGGCGTTCGCCACGCGCGAAACGATCCCAGATCTTTGTCTTTTCCACACTCGTCAATCCCGCGCCCTGGTCGGTGACGCTGATGACCATGCGACCGTCATTCGTGCGTGCGGCAACCGCGATCCGCGAGGTGGGTGCGGAATATTTCACCGCATTATCGAAAATCTGAATCAGCGCCTGCTGCACCAGCACAGGGTCGACGTGAATCAGTGGCAGGTCCGGCGGCAAATCCACCGCAAGGCGACGGTCCACGAAGCGATGACGACAGCGCTCCATCGCCGAGTTGATAATGTCGGCGGGGTCTGCCCATTCGGCATGCGGCTTGACGCCATCACTACTGATGCGGGTTGCGTCAAGCAGGTTCTGGATATCGTTGTTGAGGCGCTCGGCCTCGTCGCGCACGTCGTGAACCAACGCGGTCAGCTTCTTCTCCTTTTGGAGCGCCGGTGCTGCGCTGAGCACAGTTGCAGCACCGAGGATCGACGCGAGCGGCGTACGCAGCTCGTGGCTGACCGATCCGATCAGGGCTTCACGCAACTGGTCGGTTTGCGAGCGCATGCGCGCCTCACTGATCGCGTGGGCGACGCCGAGCCGCTCAAGCGTTGCAGTCGCGTCGGCCAGCACTGCATCGACACGGATGCGCAGCTCGTCGGAGCGCTCCTTGGATTCGCGGCCGAGGTTGATAGCGATCACGCCGAATTCGGGGCTCTTCGGCGAGACTGCGCGAACGAGCCAGATTTCACCGCTGTCGGCAGTTACCATTGCGCCGGCAGAATTATCGCGGTGACCCGATGCAACCTCGACTACCTCAGCGAGAACGGGCTCCGGCACCGTTATGCCGACGCGCCGTCCGTTGCTGTTTGAAGCATCACGTGCGCCGGCGAAAAGAACGACGTTACGCTGCATGATGCTGGCAAGGTGATCTTCGATGGCAGCATGAATGTCGGAGACATCGAATGCCACGGCCAGGCGCCGTGAAAATGCGTAGAGGTCGCGCAGATCGATTTCGCGTTGCCGTGCCATCTCCAGTTGCCACTTGAGACGGGTAGCGAGTTGGCTCACCGCCACCGCCACAAAGATAAACAGGATGAGGTCGATGACTTCCTGCGGATCCTTGATGCGGAAGCTATAGAGGGGAGGATAGAAAAAGAAGGCGGAGGCGAGCACGCCGCAAATTGCAGCAACGACCGCCGATACGATTCCCCAGCGCGTGGCGGCGATCACGACCGGAATTAGAAAGACCACGGAACCGTGGGCGAGTCCCATTTCCCAAACCAGGGCAAACAGCACCGCGGTCAGAATTGCGACCAGGCCGAGCGTCATGAAGACGCCGTGCAATTCCTTGCGGATGAGGTCGATTTTCAGCGCGTTATACATCGGCTTGACGAGCCGTGACCGGGTTTATCGAACGTTTGCTCAATATACGACGTGTAACCCTTGTCTGTCTTGGCGCCCTTGGTTACATAGCGCCCGTCCGTTCGGAGCCTTTTGAGGCCCGATTTGGGCTCCGGAGAGGTGGCTGAGTGGTTGAAAGCACCGCACTCGAAATGCGGCATACTCGCAAGGGTATCGGGGGTTCGAATCCCTCCCTCTCCGCCATCTTCCTGTACGAAACGATCCGACGTCGTTCGAGTCTTTGAGCAACGCGTTGTACGAAAAAATTTTTTAGTCCGAGCTCGTCCATTTGAGTCCGGAGAAATCCAGGATTGTTGGGGGTAGTCCTGACGATGCTGCGTCGGGAACGGCGATGGGCTGGTCCGACGCCTGAAGCTTTTAGATCAGTCCCGAACAAGCCTGCTCTT
>DAHUXA010000087.1 GCA_027307405.1 Hyphomicrobiales bacterium
CCATCTGGTCACGAACGGTGAGTGGCTCGAATTTATCGCTGCCGGCGGCTACACGACCCCCTCGCTGTGGTTGTCCGACGGTTGGACCGCCGTCCAGACGGAAGGCTGGCAGGCGCCTGGTTATTGGCGGCGGACAGACGATGCTTGGCACGTGATGACGCTTGCCGGGGTGAAGCCGGTCGACCCCACCGAGCCCGTGCAGCATATCAGCTATTACGAAGCCGATGCCTTCGCCCGGTTTGCCGGCAAACATCTGCCGAGTGAGGCGGAATGGGAGGTTGCGGCACGTGCAAACGTGATCGCTGATGCCTTCGGCATTGCTTGGCAATGGACGCGGAGCGCCTATCTACCCTATCCGGGCTACCGGGCCGCCGAAGGGGCGCTCGGCGAGTACAACGGCAAATTCATGGTGAGCCAGATGGTGTTGCGCGGCTCATCGCTTGCCACCCCCGAGGGGCACGAGCGGGTGAGCTACCGCAATTTCTTTTATCCACCGGCGCGTTGGCAATTCAGCGGACTGCGCTTGGCAGAATTTGTGTGAGGGCGTCGCCATGGTCGCAGCAGTAGCACGCAAGCGTTTTCTACAGCAAAGTCCTGATGTATCGGCGTTCGAGGCTGACGTCCTGGAAGGGCTGCACGAGACGCCGAAGCATGTGCCGGCAAAATATTTTTATGACGCCGCCGGCTCGCAGCTGTTCGAGCGTATCACCGAACTGCCGGAATACTACCCGACCCGCTGCGAGATGAAGATGTTGCGCGATCACGCCGCAGACATTGCCAAACTGATTCCGCAGGGTGCTGCCCTCGTTGAGTTTGGCAGCGGCTCCAGCAAGAAGGCGCGCATCCTGCTGCGGGCGGCGCCGAAGCTTGCGGCCTATGTGCCGGTCGATATCTGCCGTGAAATGATCGAGCAGGAAGCCGCCGAGTTGCGCCCGGATTTTCCTCAGCTCAAGGTGCTGCCGGTGACGGCCGACATTTGCAAGCCGTTCGACTTGCCTCACGAAGCCAAGGTTGCGCCGGCGCGTATCGGCTTCTTCCCCGGCTCAACCATTGGCAATTTCGAGCCGCACGAGGCATCAGCGTTTTTGCGTAACGCCGCCAACATCCTCGGGCCCGGCGCCGCGCTCATCATCGGCGTCGATCTGATCAAGCCTGCAGAGGTGCTCAACGCCGCCTATAACGATGCTGCGGGCGTCACCGCGAGGTTCAATCTGAATCTGCTGACGCGCATCAACCGCGAGCTTGGCGGTACCTTCCGGCTCAATACCTTTGAGCACCACGCATTCTATAATCGCGAGCGTCATCGCGTCGAAATGCATCTCGCCAGCCTGAAACGGCAGAAGGTGAAGGTCGCAGGCGAAACGATCGACTTCCGCATCGGCGAAACCATCCACACCGAGAACAGTTACAAATACAGCGTTGAATCGCTCTCCGCTCTTGCACGCGGCGTAGGCTGGTTGTCCGCAGGAGCGTGGATCGATGAGCGCAAATATTTCTCGATCCAGGCCTTCACGTTCGCTGGCTGACTTGCTCGAATTCGTTTGACTGGGCTAAGCCTTGCGCCGCCCGGCCATGACCGGCCGGGCGGTTTTTTGCAGGGCAGGGCAGGTTTATGAAAATCGTCGGTTTTGAAGCAAACAATGGCGTGCGGCTGGGCGTGGTCGAGGGCGACAGCGTCATCGACCTCCAATCGGTGGACGCGAATGTGCCGGACGACCTCGGCGAGGTGTTGCGGCGGGGTGGCGGCGATCTCAAAGGACTCGCTGATATTGCCAGAAAGGCGCCGGCCTCCGCCCGGCGGCCGCTCGCGGGCCTGACATATTCGCTTCCTGTCGCGCGGCCCGGCAAAATCATTTGCCTCGGGTTGAATTATCTCGATCACGTCAAGGAAGGTCCGCAGCGCGACAACATCCCGAAATTTCCTTCGATTTTCTTTCGGGTGCTGACCTCGATGGTACCTCATCTTCAGCCAATCGTGCGGCCAAAGGAATCGATTCAGCTCGACTATGAAGCTGAGATGGTCGCAGTTGTGGGCAAGCGCGCCAAGCATCTCACAATGGCAAACGCGGTCGATTGTATTGCCGGCTATTCCTGCGCCAACGAAGGTTCGGTCCGCGAATTTCAACGCCACACGACGCAGTGGGGCATGGGCAAAAATTTTGATCGCACCGGCGGCTTCGGTCCATGGATGGTGACGGCCGACGAAATCCCGCCTGGAGGCAAGGGCTTGAAGATCACGAGCCGGCTGAACGGCAACACCATGCAGTCCGACAACACTGCCAACATGATGTTTCCTCTGGCGGAGACGCTGGTCTATCTCACCAAGGGCATGACACTGGACCCCGGCGACGTCATCCTCACCGGTACGCCGTCAGGCGTCGGTCATGCGCGAAAGCCCGATCCGGTATGGATGAAGGCGGGCGATACTTGCGAGATCGAGATCGAAGGAATCGGCGTGTTACGAAATCCGATCGTGGACGAGAAGTGACGCGACCCCGTTGACAATTCATCGCCTGGGCGCGTTCCCTTGGCGGTGACAATAAAAGATGCGTCTCGTGCGGGGAGCGCGCAATGGGGGAGGACAATCATGAAACGCACTTTCATCGCCGTGGCCTTGATGCTGATCGCGGCTGCGCCGTCCGCGTACGCGCAGGATTGGCCGTCGAAGCCGGTGCATATTCTTGTCGGGTTCGGCGCTGGCGGCGGAACCGACGTAGCCACTCGCATACTTGCTGACGGCCTGTCCGAATCCCTCGGTCAACAATTCATCGTCGAGAACAAGCCCGGTGCCGGGGGAACCATTGCCAGCGGCGTGGCCGCCAAGGCACCGAAGGACGGTTACACCGCCCTCGCCATCAGCATGGGGCATTCGGTATCCGCGGTTATGGTCAAGCAGGTGCCCTACGACCCGGTGAATGATTTTGCACCGGTCGGAATATTCACCAATTCTGCCTTCGTTGTCGTCGTGCCCAAAAACTCTCCGGCGACGAACATCAAGAGCCTTATCGAATACGTCAACAAGCAACCCGGGAAGCTGAACTATTCTACAGTGGGCCTGGGCTCGACCCAGCACCTTATCGCCGAGGATCTGCGCCAGCGCGCCTCCATCAACGCGCAGGCGGTATCCTACCGGACGACCGGTGAGGTGGTCAGCGCATTGCTTCGAGGCGATGCTGCCTATGCTGTTGAACTCTATCACCCGATTCGCGGACAGGTGGATTCTGGCGATCTGCGGGTAATCGCGGTTGCTACGCCCAAGCGTTGGCCGGCGATCCCGAATGTGCCGACGCTGGAGGAGAGCGGAATTTCGGGAATTGGCTACCTGGGCTGGTACGGTCTGGCGTTCCCGGCCGGCACGCCGCAACCGATCATCGACAAGCTTCACAAGGCGATGAAAGAAGTGCTGTCCAAAGATACCGTCAAGATGCGGCTTGAGGGGATAGGCGCGGTCCCAAATCTGTCGTCGCCTGCAGAATTCCGCAAAGTTATTGAGTCCGACATCAAGGGTTTCCAGGAGGTCGCCAAAGCGTCTGGCCTCGAAGCCAAGTAGCGAAGCAATGCGAGGAATGAAATGGCCGATCAGTTCAATGTGCTCGTCATCTGCGGCTCGATCCGCAAAGGCTCTTACAACGCCGCGCTAACCCGCGCATTGCCGGGCCTGGCGCCGCCTGAAATCAAGTTCGTTACGGCGCCCACGATCGCAACGTTGCCACTCTACAACGCCGACATTCAGGAAATGTCCGGCTTTCCCGGACCAGCAGAAGATCTCGCGGCTGCGATCCGCGCTGCTGATGGCGTTCTGTTCGTCACCCCTGAATACAACTGGTCGATGCCTGGGGGACTAAAGAATGCGATCGACTGGCTTTCGCGCATGAAGGACCAACCGTTCAAGGAAAAGCCGGTCGCAATCCAATCCTGCTCGCAAGGGCCGCTTGGTGGTGCACGCATGCAGTACCACTGGCGCATGTCGATGACGTTTCTCAACGCCTTCATCTTCGGCACGCCGGAAGTTTTCGTCGGCAATGCCGCGAGCAAGTTCGAGAAGGATACGCTCGAACTGAAGGATCAGCCGACCAAGGATATCATCAAGACGCAGCTTGCGGCGTTTGCGAAGTTCATCAGGCGAATGAAGGCCGGCGCCTAACTCGATTTAGGATTTTCTTTGGGGGCGTGCCAAAGGCAAGAGCGCTCCCTCTCCCCGTTGGGGAGAGGGTGAGGACCCCCCAGGCGTCTCGATAGGTCACAACCCCTCACCCGCCGCGCTTGGCGCTTCACCTCTCCCTTTGCGAGAGGCGAAGCGAGATCGCGACGAGTGCTAGCCCGCCGCCTGCGCGCGCTTCGGAAACAGCTGTGGCCTTAACTTCGGATGTCCCGCCATGGTCTTCGGCGCATAGGGTGTTTCTGCGCCGAGTTCCTCCGCCGCGTGCCAGGCCCAGCGCGGATCCCAGATTGCCGCGCGCGCGAGGCAGATCAAGTCTGCTTTGCCGGAGGCAACGATGTCTTCCGCCTGCTGGTAGCCGGCAATCAGGCCGACAGTCATCGTCGTGATGCCGCTTTCCTTCTTTACTTTCTCGGCAAACGGAACCTGATAGCCGGGCGCGAGCGGGATCTTCTGCCTTGGATCGAGACCGCCGGTCGAGACGTCCATATAGTCCAGGCCGCGCTTCTTGAGTTCTTTTGCGAGGATCACGGTTTCTTCCGGCGTCCAGCCGCCATCGACCCAATCGGTGGCTGACACTCGCATGCCGAGCGGTTTTTGCTCAGGCCAGACGGCGCGTACGGCTTCGTACATTTCTATTGCAAAGCGCATGCGGTTTTCGAGTGAGCCGCCATATTCGTCGATCCGCTGATTTGAGAGCGGCGAGAGGAATTGATGGGCGAGATAACCGTGCGCGCCGTGCAATTCGATCACGTCATAACCGATGCGATCGACGCGTTTGGCGGCCTCGGCGAATTCCCTGATGACGCGCTTGATATCGTCCTTGGTCATTGCATGCGGCACCGCCCAGCCGGTGTCATACGGAATCGCGGACGGCGCTTCCGGCGTCCAGCCACCTTCTTCTTTGGTCAGGATCGGCTTGCCACCAGCTGCCGGCGGCGTGGTCGGCCCTTTACGCCCTGCGTGAGCGAGCTGAACGCCGAGTTTGGCGACGCCATACTGACGGCAGAAATCGTGCACGCGCTTAAGTGCCTTCTCGTTGTCGTCAGACCACATACCGGCACATCGCGGCGAAATGCGTCCTTGCGGATTGACGTTGGTCATCTCGCACATGACCAGTCCCGCGGCACCGAGTGACATATTGCCGAGGTGCATCAGGTGCCAATCATTCGCGGAGCCATTGTCGGAATTGTATTGGCACATGGGCGAGACCACGACCCGGTTCGGCAAGGTCAGACCGCGCATGGTAATGGGTGAGAACAGAACGCTAGCCATTGGGAGGGCTTCCTTTCAGTGCGGAGAACTCAAATTCCGGCGTGGTAGGCGTGCATCGCGACGACCAAACAACAGATCGCCCAAAAAACGCAATATTCGACGCCGCCGATGACCCAAATCCAACACTTCGTCACCCTGTAGGTGGCTGCGGCAGCGACGAGGAGATGGATGAAGGCGACAAAGCCCACATAGGGCGTGTAGATGCCGAAAAAAAGCCCAATGGTGAGAACTGTCTCGACCGCGCCGGCAATATACATCCAGGTGGCGGGCGGCTTGAAGCCGGCCTTGACGAAGAACTCAAGCGTCGCAGGGACTGTAAATTTGCCGACGATATGAGGAATGAAAAATACTGCGCAGATGATGCGCAAGATGTTGAATTCGTTAAACAGGTTGAATTTGTCGGCAAGCGACATGACGGCTCCCCCCGCAGCTTTCTATATGGCAACCACCCAATTGCAAAATCGCACTTCCTGTGACGCGGGCCAACCCCGGCGTCTATGATAGTTTTCGACCCTTGAGCCACGCTTCGCCCTTGGCATAGAGGGCATCGAGGTCGGGACCGTCGAGGCCGGGCATGTCGCGCTTGACCTTGTAGCCAATTTTGGTTTGCAGGTAGGCGAGGTGCCTGTAGCCCTCCGGAAATTGCGCCAGCAAGGTTTGGTCAAGCTTGAGGACTGCCGAAGGATCGACTGGATCGAGCCGGTCCTTCTCGTATGCGAGACGGCGCAGGACAATACCCCACTTGCCGCGGCGCTTCTCCAGGAAATCGTAAAAGCGTCCGGTGCATACCACGTCGCAGACAACGCCCTCGACAGGCGCGCGCTGCGATATTGTCATCTTGGTTTGCGCGATCGCCCGCTTGCCCTTGATATCGATGCTCATGCCGCCAAGCATGTGCATGATGCGTACGCCCCGATCGTAGCCTTCCTGGCTGACGCGGATGAACTCTTCGTAGGAGCCCTGAAACCAGGTCGCCCACATCTGTCCCTCTTTGTGCCAGACCGTGCGGAAACGGTCCCACATGCGGGCGTCACGCCAGAGCGCCCAGTTCTCGACCAGCGCCCGGATCGCCAGACGGTCGGCGGTGTCGCGTGGCATAGATTGCCTCCCTTGTCATGGCCGGGCTTGTCCCGGCCATCCACGTGTTTATGGTGGCGATTTTGCAAGACGTGGATGCCCGCGACAAGCGCGGGCATGACGATTGCAAGGCGGAGCGACAGATCATGCCGAGGCTTGCTGGAAAAACCGCGATCGTTACCGGCGGCGCCAAAGGCATCGGCCGTCACTATTCGCAAGCCCTGGCGGCCGAGGGCGCCCGCGTCATGATCGCCGACATTGCTGACGGCCGTGAGCTTGCCGAGGAAATTGCCGGGCGCCATGGCGCAAATTCGGTCGCCAGCTTGAAGTTCGATGTGAGCGACGAAAAGGCAGTAAAGAATCTGGTGGCGCAGACCATCGACCGCTTCGGCCAGATTGACGTGCTCGTGAACAACGCCGCCTACTATGCGACTCTCAAGCCGAGAAACTTCAACGAGTGGGACACGGACACCTGGGATCGCGTTATGGCGATCAATGTGCGCGGGCCGTATTTGATGGTTCGGCATGTCGCGCCGCATATGATGGCGCGGCGCAGCGGCAAGATCATCAATATCGCCTCAGGAGCAGCCTACAAGGGTGTGCCGCGTATGCTGCCTTATGTCACGTCCAAGGGCGCAATGCTCGCCTTCACACGCTCATTGTCGCGCGAGCTCGGCGAATATGGCATAGCGGTTAACTCGCTTTCTCCCGGCTACATCCTGAGCGACACGGGACTGGAAAACGCAACCCATGTTGAAGAGGAGCGCGTGCCCGTACGCAACAGCCGCGCCTTCAAACGCGATGCGTATCCGGAAGATCTGCTCGGCGCGCTGTTGTTCCTGGCCTCGAGT
Organism: Hyphomicrobiales bacterium; assembly: GCA_027307405.1. Taxonomy (GTDB): domain Bacteria; phylum Pseudomonadota; class Alphaproteobacteria; order Rhizobiales; family Xanthobacteraceae; genus Pseudolabrys. The sequence continues at coordinate 7,363 of DAHUXA010000087.1, forward strand.
GATAGCGATTTCGTGACCGGGCAATCGCTCGTTGTGGATGGTGGTTCGGTCAATAACTAGCTATCTGCAATGCGGAGCGGGTATTTCCAGCCCGCGCCGATCTGCGGTATAAAGTCGCAAATTTAACATCGCGTTTTTGAGGAGCACGCCCATGGCGGTCGCAACCGCAACCGAGCAGCCCGGTTCCAAGCACAACGTGCAGGTGGCGCGGCAGGCCTACTACGACAAGATTTCCAAGTTCAACATGGCGCCGCTCTGGGAGGTGCTGAAAGACCTCGTAACCAAGGAGCCCAAGACAAGCTTGCAGCCGGCTGTGTGGAAGTTCGGCGACGTCAAGCGGCTGATGTTGGAAGCGGGCGACGTGATCAGCACGGAAGAGGCCGAGCGCCGCGTGCTGGTGTTGGAAAATCCCGGAATGCCGGGCAAGGCGCGCATCACGAATTCGTTGTTCGCCGGTATCCAGTTGATCTTGCCCGGCGAAATTGCCGACGCGCACCAACACGTTTCCTCCGCGATACGCTTCGTGCTGGAAGGCGAGGGCGCCTATACCGCGGTAGAGGGCGAAAAAACGCAAATGAAGCACGGTGACTTCATTATCACCGCGAACTGGGCACCGCACGATCACGGCAATCCCGGCAAGCAGCCGGTGATGTGGCTCGACGTGCTCGACATGCCAACGGTCAATCATTTCGAGGCATCGTTCGCCACGCATTTCGATGAGAAGATGCAGAAGACCAACCATGCCGATGGAGACTCCTTCGAACGCTACGCTTCCGGCGTGCTGCCGGATGGGGCGCCGGTGACGATGAATCGCAGCCCGGTGATAAACTATCCGTATGCCAAGATGCGGCCGATCCTTGAGCGGTTAAAAAGCACCGGTGACATTGACAAGCGGCACGGCGCACGCGTGCGCTATGCAAATCCAATCAACGGTGGGCCGGTATTGCCGACCATGGGCGCCAACCTTGCGCTGCTGCCGAAGGGTTTCAAGGGTCAGCCTTACCGATCGACGGATGCGACCATATTTGCCGTCGCTGAAGGGCGTGGGACCACGACTATCGACGGCAAGCCAATCGAATGGGGCGTCAACGACGTATTTGTTGTGCCGCCATGGAAGCGCTATTCGCACAACACGAGCGAAGAAGCCGTGCTGTTCTCGATCTCGGATCGGCCCGCGCAGGAAGCGCTCGGCATCTGGCGGGAAGGGACCTGAGGGCCGGCGTTTGACTTATTATGATCGCGGCTGCGCCACTCGCGGCGCAGCCGTTTGTTTTTGCTGACGCGCGGCCATCAGGTTAATGCCGTGCGAGGGAGAGCCGAATGCAAATGGAACAGTTGAGCGCCGGCCGCGGCGCGCTGACTGCGGTGCGGACGGGCACGGGCCCTGACCTTGTTGTTTTGCATTCACTGCTCGCCGACCGTCACGCCTTCGATCCAGTGCTCCCGGCATTTGCCGCCAGGCATCGCGTGACGCTGTTCAATCTGCCAGGCTTTCACGGCTCACAACCGGCGATGCTTGCGCTGATGGATGCTTATGTTGCTGTGATCGAAGATGGCTTCGATGAGTTCGACATTGAAAAAGACGCAGTGCTGATCGGCAATGGCTTCGGCGGCACTGTCGCGCTTGCCTTTGCGCTCGCACATCCGGAGCGGATATCCAAACTCGTGCTCAGCGACGCGGCCGCCGGCTTTCCTCCCGAGGGGCGAGAGGCTTTTGCGGTGATGGCGGAGAAAGTGGCGGACGGCGGCCTTGGCAGTATTGCCGAGATTGCCGCGAAGCGTGTGTTTTCGCCCGCCTATCTCGCAGCACACCCGGACAAGATCGAGGAGCGCAAGAAAATCCTGCTCGGGATCGACCCAAAGGCATTCCAGGCCGCCTGCAAGATCTTGCAGGAAACCGACCTGGTGCCGTTGCTGCACCATCTAAGAGTGCCAACGCTGGTGGTGTGCGGCCAATTCGATCAGGCTACCCCGCCAGCGCTCAACAACCAGATCGTCGAGAAGGTCGCCGGCGCGAAATACATTGAATTACCCGGCTGTGGCCATTGCCCGCCGCTTGAGCAGCCGGAACAATTTCTGGCGGCGATCAAGGAATTCGTCGGGCTCTGACTTGTCCCAACGGGGCTGCACCGGCCGTTCTATTCCTTACGATCGAAACGCCGGATATCGACCGTTCCCCACACGCCATTCTGGTGAAATGGGTCGGCGCGGTTGAATTTTTCCGCCGACGCACGATCCGGCGCTTCGAGCACCATCAGGCTGCCGATCGAGTTCGCGCCATCGTCAGAAACCAATGGTCCACCAACCGTGATAGTCACGCCGTAATTCTTTGCGTTCTTGAGGTGCTCGACATGGGCGCCGTGCACGGCCTTGCGTTTGTCTGCGGCATTGGGATTGTCGAGCGTGAAAACCGAAAACAGCACAGATGCCTCCCTAATCGAGCGCCTTGAGGACGGCTTTGGCGATTGAACCGGTGCCGTCCTTCCCGCCATATTCCATCGGCCTGATGCCCTCAGCATAAGCCTTGTCCACTGCGCGTTCGATGCGCTGCGCGGCATCTGCTGCCGGCGGATGATCATGCTTGTCGGCGAGCCAGTCGAGCATCATCGCGGCGGACAGGATCATTGCCGTGGGATTGGCCTTGCCCTGGCCCATGATGTCGGGCGCCGTTCCATGGCAGGGCTGGAACACCGCGTGCTTATCGCCGATGTCTGCGGACGGGGCGATGCCAAGTCCTCCGACCAATCCCGCCGCGAGATCGGACAGGATGTCACCAAAAATATTCTCCATCACCATGACGTCGAAGTCCCATGGCTTACGCACCATCAATGCGGCGCACGCGTCCACATACACGTGGTCAATCTTTACGTTTGGAAAATTCTTAGCGCGTTCGTCGAAAATTGATCGGAAATAGGCGTAAGCCTTGAACGCATTGGCCTTGTCGACACACGTAAGAAGGCCGGGCTTGCCGCGCTTTTTTCTTCGTTCGGCGAGACGTAGCGAAAAGTCGAACAGGCGTTCCGAGGTCTTGCGCGTTATCACCAGCGTCTCGCGTGCTTCGACCTTTGTGACCACGCCTTTGCCCATGGACGCAAACAGGCCTTCGGTCGATTCGCGGATCAGCACAAAATCGATGCCATGCTGTTGGGCATTCACGATCGGACTCGGCACCCCGGGAATGAGCCGTGCCGGCCGCACGCCGGCATAAAGGTCAAAGATGAATCGCAGCTCTACCTGCGGCATGATTTCGGTATTGTCGGGGTAGCGCACGCTCGGCAGCCCGCAGGCGCCGAGGAGAATGGCATCCGCCTCCTCACATAACTTGACGGTTGAATCCGGCATCGACTTGCCAGCCTCCTTGTAGTGGCCGGCGCCGGCAGCGCCCTCCGTAAACCGGAATTTCAGGTTCGGCGTGCTGGCCTCGATCCGCCGCAAAATCTCCAGTGTCGGCGCCATCACTTCGGGGCCGATGCCGTCGCCGGGCAGGACGGCAATGTGGAATTCAGTATTGGTGGCCATGGATATCCGGGATGGTGTTGTACTGTTCGCGGCGCTAATGAATACGTCCGCGCGTGCGCGCGCAAGTGATCTTCGGGGAGAGCCTATGCCGCGTTTTGCCGCCAATCTCGGCTATCTATTTACAGAGCGGCCGTTGCTCGAAAGGATCAATGCCGCCGCAGCGGCGGGGTTCAAGGCGATCGAGCTGCAATTTCCCTATGACGTTCCGGTCTCGGCGGTGAAGGCTGCGATCGAGAGGAATAAACTCACCATTCTTGGCCTCAATACGCCACCGGGCGAGCGCGAAGGCGAGTTTGGCCTCGCCGCCGTCCCTGGGCGCGACAAGGACTGGCAAGCGCTCTTTGCTCGCGCTCTCGACTATGCGAGTGCAATTGGCGCCAACGCAATTCATTGTCTCGCGGGTAAGGTTGCCCCTGAACAACGCCCGGCCGCCGACCGTGTATTCGCCGACAATCTGGCGCGCGCTGCTGACCTGGCCGCTGCCAAAAAAATCACACTGCTGATCGAGCCGATCAACGGCCGCGATCGGCCGAATTATTTCCTCAATCATGCCGAGCACGCAGCCGATATCATCGGCAGGGTTGGCAAACAAAACATCCGCATGCAGTTCGATTTCTATCATGTGCAAATTGTGGGCGGAGATTTGATCCACCGTCTCGAAAAATTTCTTCCTGTGATCGGGCATGTGCAATGCGCGGCAGTTCCGTCCCGCCATGAACCGGACGAGGGGGAGGTCAACTACCCGGCAGTATTCGAGGCTGTGGACAAACTCGGCTACCGGGGCTGGATCGGCGCTGAATATCGGCCGCGCGCTCGCACAGAAGATGGCTTGGGCTGGGCGCGCAAGTATGGCGTGGTCCCCGCTCATTAACGACCGGTTAACCATCAATCGTCTTGAAAACTCATGCTTTTTTCTTGCCTGCAGGGGAGGCGTTGCTAGATTGGTGGTATGTGGGAACCAAAGAAAACCGACACCGAACCGGCCGAAGCAGATCGTCCGCTCAAGGATGCCGTGCGAGAAGCGCGGATCGAGGCGGCCGAGCGTTCCGGCGTCGTTGTCGATCTGCGCGATGCCGACGTTGCGCGGCTCGAACTGCTCAACGAGGCTCTCGATCCACTTTTCAAGGAAATTCCCAACGACGTCGAACTCTTCGATCGTGGTGTGAGTAAAGGAGACATCCCGCGCCTATGGATTGATGTCGTCTCGCATGTCGAGATGGGCCGCGACAAACGGCAGTATCGTTTCGTGCAAGACACGCGTTACGGACGAGCCGTTCTGGCAGAGTCCTACGAGGTGCCTGCGCTGGCGCAAGCGGTCACCCAGTATGTCGCGCGTCGATTGGTCGAACGCGAGCGTGCTTTGAGCGACGATGCCGAAAGTAAAGTTGCGCAGTCGGTGTTGCGGCGCACGCGGCGCCATCGTCACTGGCGTTCCGTCCGTACATTTATTTATGGACTTGTCGTTGGCGTGGCTGCGCTGTTCGCACTTGCCATACTGAGCAGCCCGCACTAGCCGATCAGCATAAAGCGGTTCTGCTGCACGACCTCGCCAGAGGACGCGAGGCCGTGGGATATCAGTTCGCAGCGCCAGGCGCCGGGTGCGCCGTCGATCCGGTAGATATTGTAGGCGCCGGCGTCCTTGTCGCCGCTGGGCGCGGCAGATGCCGAAGGCACTCCAACCGCCGGTACACGGGTGCCGTTGGGCCCCTCCAGCCAATTGATCATGTGGAGGTGGTCGTGCCCATGCAGCAACAGATCCGCGCCGTGTGCAGCGATCACGCGTTTGAGCACTGGCGCATCGAGCAATCGCTTTTGCCGTCCCGCCTGGCTTATCGGCGGATGATGGATCAGCACCACGCGGAACACATTTTCGGATTTCAACTTATTGAGCACGGCGGTGAATTCAGCGAGTTGCTTCGCTCCGAGCCAGCCGGTCGCCAGGAGTGGGGCGGTCGGTACACCGGTTGAAAGGCCGACCAGCGCGATATTGCCGCGGCGGCGGACAAAGGGAAAACCGGCGACGCCGTCATCGTCGCTCATATACGCGCCCCATTGCCGCCCAGCAAAACCGATAGCCTCCCGCACATAAATATCGTGATTGCCTGGAACGACGGTTACATCCTGGGTTGACCCCAGTCTTTCAAGCCAGTCGCGCCCCTGCCGAAATTCCGCAGCCAGCGCGATATTGGCAATATCTCCGGTGACTGCGATGTGATCGGGTGATTGCACCTTGATGGCGGCGACGATCGCTGCAAGCGCCGCTGGATCGTGAATGAAGCGGCGCTTTCGCTGCCAGTTAATGTAGCCGGTGATACGTTTGCCGATCAGCTCGCTCCAGCGCGGCGCCGGAAGTGGCGAGAGATGCGGGTCGGAAATATGCGCGAGAGTGAACATCGAAGCGGGACTAACCCGCTACGAGCTGCCGATCAATATGCCGGCAATGAAAACCAGTACACCGCCTACGACCACCTGGAACGCTGCCTGCAGGAAGGGTGTGTCCATGAAGCGCGTCCGAATCCACGAGATCGCAGCGAGTTCAATCGCGACGACAACAATCGAGACTGCTGTTGCGGTCACGAAGTGCGGAATCAGATAGGGCAATGTGTGGCCAAGGCCGCCGATTGCAGTCATCACGCCGCACACGGTCCCACGCAGCCAGGGGGTGCCACGGCCGGTGAGCGAGCCGTCATCGGAGAGCGCCTCGGCGAAGCCCATCGAGATGCCAGCGCCGACAGACGCCGCCATGCCGACCAGGAACGTTGCCCAGGTGTCATGGGTGGCGAATGCGGCTGCGAACAGCGGCGCGAGCGTTGATACCGAGCCGTCCATGAGGCCGGCGAGGCCGGGCTGCACATATTGCAGCACGAACATGCGCCGAGCTGTTTCGTCCTCCTTCTCGCGCGCCCCTTTGTCGAGGATCGTTTGGCTAAGTTTGTGCGCGAGGCTTTCGTGACCGGCTTCGGCTTCCGCGAGTTCGATCAGCAATTGCCGCACTGAGGCGTCCCGCGCTGTTTCGGCCGCCTTGCGGTAAAAGCGCTCCGCCTCGAATTCCATGTTTTCGGCGAACTTGCGAACGTCCTCGAGCCCGAGTGGCCGCATTAGCCAGAGTGGCGCCGACTTGTGCTGGATGAATCCCTTCACATCCTGGCGGCGGATCAGCGGCAGATAGTCGCCGAATTTCTTGCGGTAGAGGTCAAACAGCATTGTCCGATGGTGCACTTCCTCTTCCGCCATCTCATCGAATACCTTGGCGGAGGATGGAAACTGCGCGCGAAGGCCTTCAGCGAAACCGCGATAAATTCGGCTGTCCTCTTCCTCATTGGTGATGGCAAGTGCCAGCACTTCCTGTTCAGTGAGGTCGGCGAAACGTTTCACAGAAGATCCTTTCGGTCGGCGGACGCCCGGCCTTTCCGGGACTAGTTATTAGAAGGGTTCTAAACTAATAACGGTTTGACACTTATCCGCAAGGCTTTCGATAAAGCATCCTCACGCCAGACGACGGGTAACCCGCTTCATGCGCCTCGACCGCCTTCGTCGCATGCTCGAGCCGGCAATTCGCCGGGGCATGCATTTTTACTGGCGGTTCTCACGCGGTGCGACCCTTGGCGTGCGTGCCATGGTCATCGACGGCGTCGGTCGAATCTTCTTGATCAAGCATTCGTACATCGACGGCTGGCATCTGCCTGGTGGTGGCGTGGAGACGGGAGAGACACTGCTCGAAGCGCTAACGCGTGAATTGGCCGAAGAAGGCAATATCCGGCTCGGCACCGCACCGCAGCTCTATAGCGTCTATTTTAACAAGCGCGTCTCACGGCGAGATCATGTGGTGCTGTTCGTCATCCGGGACTTCCGGCAGGACGGAAACCCGCAGCCCAATCATGAAATCGTCGAGCACGGGTTCTTCGCAATCAATGCACTTCCGGAAGATGCAAGTCGCGCCACGCGCGCCCGTGTGGCGGAAGTATTTGGCGGCGCGGCAATCAGTGAATTGTGGTGAGTTCGCTATAGTGCACCGCGCCGCTGAGACGGGAGGCCAACGATGCCGGTCAAGGATTGGCTGCCTGCCGGCCTGCATGCGGCGGCCGTCAACCGCAAGCTGAAAGCGGGCGAAACACTGTTCCGTCTCGGCGACAAGGCCGCCGGCCTGTGCGAGGTTGTCTCCGGTCGCGTGCGGCTCGCGCGCGTCGACCGTTCCGGCCAAGAGATTGTTCTGCACGTCGCCGGCCCCGGCGAGACGCTCGCTGAAGCCTCGGTGTTCTCTGCGAGCTATCGTTGTGACGCCATCGCAAGCACAAACGCGACTGTGCGCGTCTATCCCAAGCGGGACATGCTTGCCGCCTTC
>DAHUXA010000088.1 GCA_027307405.1 Hyphomicrobiales bacterium
AGCGGCTCCGGGCCGTTGCCGCCCTGAACACCTCGAATATTAAAATACTTTTTCGCCAATTCGTCCGGCAGTTTCTCTACGAGCTCCTGACAGACCGCCCGCCCATTTTCGAGCTCCTTGAGGCTGAAACCAAGCAGACCTGTCGAATAGCGAAACCGTCCATCGGGACCTGGCTGGGGCAAATTGTAGGGGTCGGCGTCGTCCTTGCTCGGATAGTCTTTAACCTTGAAAGGATCGTCTCCGACGAGGTGTTCTCGGTGCGCATTGAAGATAGCCTCCTCAAGCCAATTCAATGTGTAACTCGCGGGTAGCGAGCCGAGTGTTTTGATGATGTCAATTTTGTCTTGCCCCAGGTGGTTGAGTAACGGCTCTCCTTCAAACCATCGATGAATTTGTCCGCCGGTACCATAAAATGGTGATGCCACCGTGATCGCTCTATTCATTCCATCCAGCAGAGGCCCGCCGCGGAGTAAGATCAATTTGACGATCATTCCCCCAAAACTGTGGCCTACAAGCGTAAAGTTCTTCAGCGGGCCTGCATTGCCCAACCGTTGGTTTAAGCTAGGCAAAAATTTATTCAGGAAAAACGTGACGGTGTCGCCAAGAGGCTGTCGCCAATCCCAGCCAAAAATAAACAGATTGATATTGTTGGCTTCACACCAATTGGAAAAGTCATCGTACGGTGTAAGCCCCATCAGTTCGATGCAGCCGTCGGCGATAATTATTCGATCGTCTACATCGTGGTAAAATCCATCGTCTCCCTTATGCAATTGGAGCTTGAGAGCGTTCAGCTCGGGGTGACCAAAAGTCCACAAGCTGAGCCAGACTTCCTGATCTTTGAAATCGAGCGGCTCTGAGCTGTTTGCGTCGAAGGATGTTGTTGCTCGCAACAGCTTGGACGCCATACCACCGGGGAAGAAAATGATGGTCTGGCGGTTTTCGGTCGCCGCTTTGATGAATGTATCAATCGACTTCTTGTCGAGAAGAACACGAAGTTGCTCCTCTTCCCTGGCATCCCGATAATTCATACTAGCCTCCATAGGGCACCCGCCCAAACAGAATACTATGCTTTCTACCCAAAATTGCAGTCGCCGCGATCGGCCCGTGAGCGTCGGGAGTGACCGAGCGCAGTCGGCAGATTCTGTTCGGAGGCAGGTGAAAGACATCGTAGCGGTCTATGCCGACGGAGTGGAAGGGTCCATGTCCGCTTGACGTGCAGATGGCCCTTGGTGAAATCAATCTGATCCCAGCGCAAATCAACGGCTTCAGTCACGCGCAAGCCATGCCGAGCCATGATGAGGATCAAGGCGGCATTGCAGGCCATTTCCTCAATCAGCCGCCAATCACATTCCGCATAGTAAGCTAATTGCGGAAAGTCACACTACAACATCATGAGCATATTGATTCGTTGCTTGCGGTGATTTTGAATCTTTGTTGCGTGTATCGGAAACCTTCGATTTAGTCCCGCGGTGAAGCCGTCGAGCTCGCCGGCAAACCGTAAATGGGGTCCGGTGCAAACCCAGTAGGACCCGCTAATAGATCGTGGATGTTAAGTTTTTTCTCTCTCGCTGCCGGTTCTTATGACAACAACCACCAAAACGAAATTCCAAAAAAATAACAAAAAAATCGTGCAACTTTGCGTTCTTGAATTGTTGCTCCCTGTTCGGGCAGGCTAACGAAAGCGTGAGGTACAGAAATGCGTCTATTATTCTATTTCCCCTCATCGTGTGGATGGAAGCGGTCAAGGTCGTGCGAGACGCAACTCACGACTTCCGTGGGTCCGGTTAAGACACAAAAAGCGATCTTGTAGCCGAGCCAGAAAACATCTTGATACCATGCAGTTCGCTCACGATTTAACACGTTCAAGCAAGCGCTAGATGAACAACTTGTTTGCGTGGATGATTCAGCAACCGCTGCTAAGATCAGCGCCACGATGCTGACCACGCCAATTGTCTTAAAAAGGCGTTGCATGATCTTTGATTGCGCTTCTGAATAATCACCGCATTGATTGGGATCAACCGTGGATGCGACGGCCTTCGTGGCGGATTCACTTCAAAGCCTCGGAGTTCCGAGAGATTTAACCTTTGAGTGCCATGCTACCGCGCACTCCGCAGCGACTCACGCATAGTCATTCGTGAGGTCAAAATGCCGCTATTCTTCTATCTACCGACGATCATTTGGATGGGCATGATCGCAGCCGCGCTGGACGCGAGGCGTGATGATCTCGATGAACGAAATGACGCTCAACGCACATCTGATCCTGTCGATCTGACGATGGATGCGAGCGTCATCCGCTTTCGTCTGCCTCTCGCGCGTTGACAACTTAGAGGCTTAGGCGAAAGCCGATCTCCTAGCAGACTGGGTCCGGTACATACGGCCCCGCCCCCGCCTATTGAGCGTGGATGGTGTTGGATAATTCCATGCCACCAGGCCTATCTCAAAAAATTTATAAAAATTCTGATAAACTCCCGTCCATATGGGGGACTTGGGGAGATGAGGCGCATCCTCGACGCCGTGTCGTTCATCCTTAGCCTCATTCCGCTGGCTGTGCTTTCTGATTTTGTTCTCATCCGCATTTTTCTAAGTGGCTGAAAAGCTGCCAAGAAATTGCGCGCCATCGCTCAGGCGGTGCGGTATCAGACCCGCCCGGGCAATGCCAGAGTGCCCGATGACGAGACAATCCTTGTTCAGTTGCAAGGAGTTGGCTCGATCCCTATGGTGCGCCCGCTTCTCATGAGTTAGACAGGCGATCATCCACTCAACCCATCATCGTAAGCCGAGACAGACGCGCGCATGCTCCGCGGTATTCACAAAGCCTCCTCGACTTGGCTCGGCAAGGGCCTCATGGCCCTTGTCATGGGTTTCCTTGTTATCAGCTTCGCCATCTGGGGCATCGGCGACATTTTCCGCGGCTTTGGCCGCAATGCGGTCGCGACCATTGGCGGCACTGAGATTTCGATCGAGCAGTTTCGACAGTTCTACAATGACCGCATACAGCAACTCGGACGCCAGGTTGGCCGTCCAATCACACCCGAGGAAGCACGCACGCGCGGACTCGACAGGCAGCTGCTCGGACAGCTGGTGGCCGAAACCACGCTCGACGAACAGGCTAAACAATTGCGGCTTGGCTTGTCTCAAGCCGACGTTGCCCAGCGCGTTACCACCGATCCGGCATTCCGCGGCGTTAACGGACAGTTCGATCGTGCGCGTTTCGAACAAATCATCCGACAGGCTGGTTTCACTGAAGGCCGCTTCGTCGAGGACCAGCGACGGTCGATGTTGCGCAGACAAATTGGACAAAGTGTTTCCGGCGACATGAAAGTGCCGACGACGGCGATGGCCGTCCTCAATCAGTATCGGAATGAAAAACGTCAGATCGAATATGTAGCCCTCGGCGCCGCACAGGCGGGCGAGATTTCGGGCCCGACGCCCGAGGAGCTGACTAAATATTTCGAGGAACGCAAAACTCTTTTCCGCGCGCCTGAGTACCGGAAGATCACCGTGCTGGCGCTTTCTCCGACCGATCTGGCCAAGCCCGATGCGGTCAGCGACGCCGAGGCCAAGACCTACTACGAGCAACGCAAGGATAACTACGGCAGACCCGAAAAACGCGAACTTCGGCAGATCGCCTTCCCGAACGCCGAAGATGCCGCCGCAGCACGCGAACGTATCGGCAAGGGCGCGAGTTTCGACGATATTGCCAAGGATCGCGGCATGAAGGCATCGGACACTGATCTCGGCATAGTTGCTAAGGCCGACGTTATCGATCCAGCGGTTGCTGATGCTGCCTTTGCGCTCAAGCCCGGAGAAGTAAGTCAGCCGATCAAAGGCCGGTTCGGCACTGTGTTGTTGACGGTCGGCAAGATCGAAGCGGGCGAGGAAAAGTCGTACGAGCAGGTCGCCGACCAGATCAAACATGAAATTGCTGAGAGCCGCGTGAAGACCGAAATCGGGAACCTGCGCGACAAGATCGAGGACGAGCGCGCCGCCGGTTCGACCCTCGCCGAGACCGCCAAAAAGCTCGGGCTCAAGGCAACCACCATCGAAGCGGTCGACCGATCCGGCCGGGGACCGGATGGCAAGCCGGTGACCGGACTACCGCAGACGCCGAACGTTGTCGGTGCAGCCTTCGCAAGCGATGTCGGCGTCGACACGGACGCATTGCAGTTACCAAATGGCGGTTATCTTTATTTCGATGTCACGGGTGTGACGCCTTCGCGCGAGCGCCCTCTTGAAGAGGTAAAGGATCAGGTTGCCGCGCACTGGCGCGACGATGAGATTGCCAAGCGGCTGCAGGCGAAGGCGGACGATCTGGTCGGAAAACTCAAGGCTGGCACTCCATTCAAGCAGGTTGCGGGCGAATCTGGTCTTAAGGTTGAGACAGCCGCCGATCTTCAACGCGGCAAGCAGGGTGGTTTTGTACCGGCGAAAGTGGTCGAAGCAGTATTCCGCACGCCCAAAGGAGTTGCGGGCAGCGTCGAGGGCGACAAAGAAACCGATCGCTTTGTATTTCGAGTTACTGACGTCGTCGATCCCACGCTTGATGCGAATTCGGCGGAGGGCAAGGCCATCGCTGACGCGCTGAAAAACGCCTATTCAGAAGATATTCTCACCGAATATATCGTGCGGCTGGAAAATGATTTCGGCGTCTCCGTCAATCAGGCGGCATTGAATCAGGTCATCGGCGGCGGCGCCCAGCAATAGTCAACGCAATGCAGATCGAGCCGTCGGAGACCGCCTTTGCCGAACGCTATGGGCGGAACGAGCCGCAGGTGGTGTGGACCACCTTGATCGCCGACCTTGAGACACCGGTGTCCGCTTTTCTCAAGCTTGGTGCCAAGGCCATGAGCTTTTTGCTCGAGTCGGTGGAAGGCGGCGCCGTACGCGGCCGCTATTCCATTATCGGACTCGATCCGGATTTGATCTGGCGCTCAAACGAAGGCAAGGCCGAAATTAATCGTTTAGCGCGCACCAAGCCCGGCGCATTTACGCCCTGCACTGAAGCCCCGCTGCAAGCGCTGCGCACGTTGATCGCAGAAAGCAGGATCGCGCTGCCTGAGAATTTGCCGCCGATGGCAGCCGGCGTTTTCGGCTATCTCGGCTATGACATGGTGCGGCTGATGGAGCAGTTGCCGCCCTCAAATCCCGACCCGATCGGGATCCCCGATGCGATACTGGTTCGCCCAACGATCATCGTCGTTTTCGACGCCGTGAAGGACTCGATTGCGGTCGTCACACCGGTGCGGGCCGAAAAAGGCGTTGACGCAAAGGCGGCACGCGCACGAGCTGCTGAAAGACTTGCCCGCGTGGTCGAAAACCTTGATGTCCCGCCGGACAAATCGCAGTCGGCATATGACCACGGGCCGATCGACATTCCGGCAAAATCAAATACCACGCCCGAAGAATTCAAAACCATGGTGCGCAAGGCGAAGGAGTACATCATCGCTGGCGATGCCTTCCAGATTGTGTTGGCACAACGCTTCCAGGCACCGTTCACCTTGCCCCCGTTCGCGCTCTATCGCGCGCTTCGGCGAACCAACCCGTCCCCCTATCTCTATTTTCTGGACTTTGGCGGCTTCGCAGTCGCGGGATCGAGTCCGGAAATTCTGGTGAAGGTTTCCGACGATGTTGTCACGATCCGTCCCATCGCCGGTACGCGGCATCGCGGCGCCACACTACACGAAGACAAGGCACTCGAAAATGAATTGCTGGCCGATCCGAAGGAGCGCGCTGAGCATCTGATGTTGCTTGACCTTGGCCGCAACGATGTCGGTCGTGTCGCCGCCATCGGTACCGTCAAGGTCACCGACCAATTCTTCATCGAGCGATATAGTCATGTGATGCACATCGTATCGAATGTCGAGGGCAAACTCGCAAAGGGTCGTGACGCGCTGGATGCGCTCATCGCGGGCTTTCCTGCCGGCACAGTCTCGGGAGCGCCCAAAGTGCGCGCGATGCAGATCATCAATGAACTCGAGAAGGAGAAGCGCGGCCTTTATGCCGGCTGCGTCGGCTATTTTTCCGCCGCAGGCGAGATGGATACCTGCATCGTCCTGCGGACTGCGCTGATCAAGGACGGCACCATGTACGTGCAGGCCGGAGCCGGTATCGTCGCCGACAGCGATCCTGAATTTGAGCAGCAAGAGTGTATCAACAAGGCGAAGGCCTTGTTTCGCGCGGCGGAAGAGGCTCGCCGCTTCGCCAGCGCCGCCAAACGCGGTCAGTAACCACTGGAAATGCCGGCTGCTTGACCCCCCTCAGGGGGCACCGTAAACCCTTGCTATCGCGGTGGAACATGATCGTCCTGATCGACAACTACGATAGCTTCACGTTCAATCTCTTCCACTATCTGGGAGGGCTCGGGGCCGATGTTGTCGTGCACCGTAACGACAAGATTTCGGTCGTCGATGTGATGGCGTCAGAGCCGGATGCGATCGTGCTTTCGCCCGGACCTTGTACGCCGAACGAAGCCGGCATTTGCCTCGATCTCATCGCCAAAGCATCGCCAACCATTCCCATCCTCGGCGTCTGCCTCGGTCATCAGGCGATTGGCCAAGCCTTTGGCGGCAAGGTCATTCGTGCAACTCCGCTCCACGGAAAGGTGTCCGAGATCAGGCACACGGGCACCGGGCTCTTCCGCGGCATCAACGGACCGCTGAAAGCCACGCGCTATCACTCGCTCGTGGTCGATCGCGCCAGCATGCCACGCGAACTTACTGTCAACGCAGAGACCGCCGATCAGCTCGTGATGGGCTTGATGCACAACAGTCTGCCGGTGCACGGCGTCCAATTCCATCCAGAGAGTATTGCTTCCGAACACGGGCATTTAATGCTGAAGAATTTTCTCGATATCGCCGACACCTGGAATGGACAGCGCGGGCGACGTCCGGCGCCCAAGCGCAAAGCGGCAGCGCTGCACGCAGCGACCTGAGACCTCCCATGGCCGACGATTTCAAAGCGCTCATCGCCAAGGTCGCGACCGGTGCAAGCCTTACGCGTGAGGAGGCAGCTGGCGCGTTCGACCGGATGATGTCGGGCGAAGCCACGCCATCACAGATGGGCGGGCTGTTGATGGCATTGCGTGTGCGCGGAGAAACCGTCGAAGAAATCACCGGTGCTGTCACCACCATGCGCGCCAAGATGCTCGGCGTGAAGGCGCCGGCCGGCGCGGTCGACGTGGTCGGCACAGGCGGTGATGCGTCCGGCTCCTTCAACATTTCGACTTGTGCCGCGTTTATTGTGGCCGGTGCCGGCGTACCAGTCGCCAAACACGGTAACCGTGCGCTGTCGTCCAAATCAGGTGCGGCCGACGTGCTGCAAGCGCTGGGGGTCAAGATCGAGCTGGATGCAAATCAGGTCGGATTGTGCATCCGCGATGCCGGGATCGGCTTCATGTTCGCACCCGCGCATCATCCGGCGATGAAGAACGTCGGTCCGACCCGTGTCGAGCTCGGCACGCGCACCATCTTCAATCTGCTTGGACCTCTCTCCAATCCTGCTAGCGTCAAGCGCCAGATGATCGGCACTTTCTCAAAGCAATGGGTGGAGCCGATGGCGCAGGTGCTGAAAAATCTCGGCTCCGAAAGTATTTGGGTCGTGCACGGGTCCGATGGTCTCGATGAGATCACCACCGCCGGTCCAACGAGCGTGGCTGCGCTTGAGAACGGCAAGATCCGCACCTTCGAGGTGACCCCGGAGGATGCTGGTCTGCCGCGTTCCAAACCCGAAGCGCTGCGCGGTGGCGACTCCGAGCAAAATGCAAAGGCATTGCTCGACGTTCTCAAGGGCAAGCCGGGGGCTTTCCGCGATGTGTCGATCTTGAATGCCGCGGCAGCGCTCATTGTTGCCGGTAAGGCGAAGGACCTTAAGCAAGGTGCAACACTGGCGGCCAAATCGATCGAAACCGGCGAAGCAGAGGGCCGGCTCGACCGGCTGATCGCGGTATCGAATGCCGTGGAGGCATAGGCTTGGCGGACATCCTCACCAAGATCGAGTCCTACAAGCGCGAGGAAATCGCGGCGGCAAAGCGCGCGCGTCCACTTGCGACGCTGGAGAAGGATGCGAAAGCGGCCCCCGCGCCGCGAGGCTTCCTCCGTGCCATCGAGCGGAAGATTGCCGGCGGCGACTACGCCCTCATTGCTGAAATCAAGAAAGCGAGCCCGTCAAAAGGATTGATCCGCGCCGACTTTGACCCGCCGACTCTCGCCAAAGCATACGAGGCCGGTGGCGCCACCTGCCTCTCCGTACTGACTGATGCGCCCTCGTTCCAGGGCAGGCCGGAATTTCTTCTCGCAGCGCGGAACGCCACCGCGCTGGCAGTCTTGCGGAAGGATTTTATCTACGAACCGTATCAGGTGGTGGAATCGCGGGCGCTCGGGGCCGACTGCATCCTTATCATCATGGCGGCGGTCGATGACCAGGCGGCACGCCAGATCGAGGATACGGCCTTCGCGTATGGGATGGACGTACTGGTTGAAGTTCATGACGAAGTTGAGCTTGCTCGCGCTCTCAAGCTGAAATCCCGGCTGATTGGCATCAACAACCGGGACCTGCGCACATTCAGGACATCGCTTGCCGTTAGCGAGCGGTTGGCACCGAAAATCCCACGTGACCGCGTCGTTGTCGCCGAGAGCGGGCTCAATACGCCAGCAGATCTTGCGCGCCTCAAGCGTATCGGGATTTCAACATTCCTCATCGGTGAAAGCCTGATGCGGCAACCGGACGTTGCGGCCGCAACCCGCGCCTTGCTCGCCCGCGAACCGCGCCGCGCGGTTGCGGAGTAGCACCATGGCACGCCGTAAGAAGCCAGTTTCGCGTCAACGCGAACGCCCCAAGACGAAAAAGAGGACGGCAGCTCGGACCGTGCCGAGCCGGGAACAATCCGTGCCGACGCCGGCACCATCCCCCCTCACCCACATCGACCAGCGCGGCCAAGCCCGCATGGTCGATGTCACCGAAAAAGGGGCCACCGATAGAGTTGCGATCGCCGAAGGCCGGGTGATCATGCGTAAGGAGACGCTCGACCTGGTCCTCGAAGGCAATGCGATGAAAGGCGATGTGCTCGGCGCTGCTCGGCTAGCCGGCATTATGGCCGCCAAGCGCACCCATGGGCTCATTCCGCTCTGTCATCCGCTCCCTCTTACGAAGATCGAAATCGATATCAATCCGGAACATGCGTTGCCCGGTTTTCTGGTCCGTGCGACGGTGAAAGTTACTGCCAAGACCGGCGTCGAGATGGAGGCACTCACCGCAGTCTCGATCGCGTGCCTGACAATCTATGACATGGTCAAGGCAGCGGAGCGTGGCGTGCAGATTAGCGGCATCCGCCTTCTGCATAAGAGCGGCGGAAAATCCGGCGAGTGGCGCGCGGAGTCTTAGCCTATGGCCCTCATGCCGGTCGCCGAGGCACTGCAACGGGTGCTGGCTGACGCAAAGCCTCTACCGGGCGAAACAGTGTTCCTTAACGAGACGCTTGGCCGCGTGCTCACAAAAGATGTGACTGCACTTCGCACCCAGCCGCCCGCCGCGGTTTCGGCAATGGACGGCTATGCGGTTCGCGCAAGCGATGTGGCGACGGCGCCGGTGACACTTAAAGTTATAGGTGAAGTTGCGGCCGGCCATCCCTTCGCCAAGCAAGTTGCACGTGGTCAAGCCGTGCGTATTTTCACCGGCGGAGTCATGCCGACGGGTAGCGATACCGTGGTCATCCAGGAACTCGCGACATCGGCCGGCGATTCAGTCACCATCGAGAAACCGACCAGCAAGGGGCGGAATGTTCGCGCGCAAGGTATCGACTTCGCGCGTGATCAGGTCCTGTTGCACAAGGGACATCGGCTGACCGATCGCGACTTGATGCTCGCTGCCGCGATGAACCATCCAAGCCTTAGCGTGCATCGACGACCCAAAGTCGCCGTACTCGGGACCGGCGACGAGTTGGTCGCACCCGGGAGCGAACCAGGACCGGGTGAAATTGTTTATTCGAATGGCTTTGCGCTCACCGCACTGGCACACAATGAGGGCGCCGAGGTGCATGATCTTGGCATTGCCCGCGACTCCATCGCAGACATCGTGTCCGCCGTGCGCCGGGCGCGTAATTGGAACGCGGATATCCTGCTCACATCCGGCGGCGCCTCCGTTGGCGAACATGACCTGGTTCAACGCGCGCTGGCCGCCGAGGGCCTCGATCTATCCTTCTGGCGGGTGGCGCTGCGTCCCGGCCGCCCCATGATGCATGGGCGCCTGGGCGGCATGCAGGTCCTGGGCGTCCCGGGCAATCCGGTGTCGTCCTTTGTCTGTGCCTTTCTATTTCTGGTGCCGCTTATCAGACGTCTGGCGGGCCGACAGGACATCGAACGGATTCCCCAAGCCGCTCGTCTCGGCCGCGATCTGCCGGCCAACGACGAGCGGACAGACTACTTGCGTGCCACCCTTGTGGCCGGAACCGACGGCCCAGTAGCGACCCCACTACCCGACCAGGACAGTTCGCTGATGGCACCTTTGGCCAAGGCCGACTGCCTGGTGATTCGGGAACCTCACGCTGCCGCGGCAGCCAAGGGTTCAGACTGTGTCATCCTTAAGCTAGGCCTTTAGGCGCCTTTCGAGTTTTTCACTCCAAATTAATTGGTTGCGGAACACATATCGAACAGATAGTGTCCGTTCATGATTTGTTTCTGACTTGGTCCCTTCCGAAGGGGCCGGCCCAGGGGGGAGACGCCAGATGCTGACCCGCAAGCAATTCGAACTCCTACGGTTCATCCATGAGCGGCTGACCGAGGCCGGGGTGCCACCCTCCTTCGACGAAATGAAGGACGCCCTGGATTTGCGCTCAAAGTCGGGCATCCACCGGCTCATTACGGCCCTCGAGGAACGCGGTTTCATCCGGCGCTTACCCAATCGGGCACGCGCGATTGAGGTGATCAAACTGCCGGATTCGGTGGGTCATGGCCTTGGTTCGGCCCGATCGCGCGGCTTTACCCCAAGTGTGATCGAAGGCGATCTTGGACGCGTCCGAGCCACGTCCGAGGAAGACGGCGGGCGGCCGGTCGCTGTGCCGGTCATGGGCCGCATTGCCGCGGGCACGCCCATCGAGGCGATCCAGACCCGCAGCCATGTCATCAATATGCCACCCGACTTGCTTTCGGCCGGGGAGCATTTCGCATTAGAGGTTCGCGGAGACAGCATGATCGAGGCTGGCATTCTCGACGGCGATATCGCGCTGATCCGCAAATCCGAAGCGGCGGATACCGGCGACATTGTGGTCGCTCTGATCGACGACGAGGAGGCCACCCTCAAGCGATTCCGCCGCCGTGGTGCTTCAATCGCACTTGAACCGGCCAACACCGCCTACGAGGTGCGCATCCTGCCCCCCAATCGCGTGCGTATTCAGGGCAAATTGGTCGGCCTGTTCCGGCGATATTAATCGTCCGCTCCCAGATCGTCCGGACGCGGTGTGGCATCGCTTGAGATAGGCGGTGTCACCGAAAGACGCGTATCGGTCGCCGCGTTGGTCGAGCCGTGCCCCCACGGGCGATCATAGTCCGGCGGAAGCGTGACGGTTTGCTCGAATCGGTCGCCCATCCAACGCAAGGCCACAGCGCCGCGGGTTCGCCAAACATTCCGATCGACCAAGGTGGCCACACAGTTTGGTGACATCGCCTCGCGCACGCTGACCACCACAGCTGCGCGCGCACAATCCTCGGCAAAAGCTTCGAGCGCCAAAACCATCGATATGAGCCGGCCGTCACCGAGCCTGCCGATGCAACCAATCGCATCGCAGGTTACGCCATTCGCCAGACTTGGATCTTTCGGCGTGCGCGCATCAGCGTCCGCCGCCAACCATTCCTTGATCGCAAAACCATCGCGACCGCTGTGCAGAACCGCCAGGCGGCCATCGGACCCACGAAAGGCAGTCGCCTGTCCGTCGCCGGCAATCAGCACATCGGCGCGCGGCGTTAGCACCGCCCACAGGGCTGCTGCGGCGGCCAATACCGCCCCGCTCCATCGCAGCGGGGTACGGAGCAGGCAAACCATCAGCAGGCCCGCCGTTCCGGCCAACAGTGGACCGGTACCGAAGGCTTGAATGCGTCCGACTGCACCTGGCAGGTTGGCGACCCATAGTGAGACCCAGATCATCCAATCAATTCCGTCGCCCATCAGACGCCAAAAGACGGCGTCGTAACCGAACGGCATGGCGATGATCCCGAGGATGCCCATCGGCATAACAGCGACCGAAACCACCGGCATGGCGAGCAGATTTGCCAGAATTCCGTAGGGCGCCAATCGGTGAAAGTGAAAAGCGGCGTAGGGAGTGGTAGCTAGCCCGGCGACCAGCGAAGCCAGAATCAATCCTGCGAATTCGCGGCCGCCCCATAACGCCATGCGCAAGGCCAGGGAGCTGTCGCGGTCCGCATGCCATGGCAGGCCGTATCGATAGGCCGCGATCAATGCCAGCGTTGCCGCGAAGGACATCTGGAAGCTCGGATGTACGACCGCCTGCGGCGCCAGCAACAAGACTGCGATGGCTGCGACAGCAAGTGTGCGGAAAGTCAGTGTTGGACGATCCAGCATCACACCCACGAGTACGATCGCGATCATAATGAAGGAACGTTGTGTGGCGACTTCAGCGCCGGACAGCAGAAGATAGAACGTTGCTGCCATCAGCGCGCCGAAGGCTGCCCATTTTTTTATGGGACGGCGGTTCGTCAGTGACGGAACCAGAGCCAGTCCGGCGCGGATGACGAAAAATACGATGCCGGCCACCACGGCCATGTGATAGCCGGAAATCGACAACACATGCGCAAGGCTCGAGATATACATCGCGTCGTTGACCGGCGTTGTTATCGCATCGCGTTTTCCGGTGATCAGCGCAGAGGCGATCGAGCCATCATCACCCGGAATGACCGCGCGTATACGCTTGTCGATCGCTTCGCGCAGATCGTCGATGATGGTGGCATAGCGAAGCCAGAATCCACGCGCGATCGGTGGCGTTACGACCTTCACCGCACCGAGGGCATAGCCGGAGGCACCGATGCGCTGGAAATACATATCGCGAGCAAAATCGTAGCCCCCGGGACGCAACGGCTGCAGCGGCGGCGATAGATGCGCCTTGAACTGGACGAAACTGCCGACCGCGGGTGCGGCGCCTTTTCGCACGGCGACGCGCACGCGCTCGGGCATGGATGTAACGTGCGGTGCATCGAAGCGCTGGACGCGCACGACAATACGATCGCTACGCTCACGTTCCTCGCGGATTTCAACAAAACCGGCGATCGAAACGCTCGATAGAGGAGCCTGCAAGATCGGATGCGCGATACGCACGGTGTGCAAAGTGGCAATAGCAAGCCCGCAGGCACCCGCTGCAAGCGCAAGTGGAAAGCCGATCGGGCGTCGGCGCGCCAGAAACGTCACCGCAAAACCAATGAGCGCGAGCGTCGACGTCGCCCACCAGGCCGGCTCTCGATCCGCCGTGAAGTACGCCACAATGCCAAGCCCGAAGGCGACGGGCAGCCATGGCGTCAATCGGCCTGGCGCAACCTCAGCCGCAGCCCATTGTGAGACCAGGCCACGCAGCCAGCCGGCGGCGTTTGCGACGCCATCCGGCAGCAACAGACCGGCCGGGCGGCCGGCGGCGTCCAATTCCGGCGCCCAGGCCTTGGCGCCGGCATGCGTTTTGCGACCATTGGAGCCTTGTCGGGCCATTGCGCCGGGCGCCTCCCGACGCTACCCGCTACAACCGGTCGTATATTAACTCATCCACAGGTTGTAGCCACAGATTTAACTCAGCCTGTGGTTTTCTCCTTGGCCCAGGTATCGCGCAATCCAATGGTGCGGCTGAAGACCGGCTTTCCCGATTTTGAATCCTGATCGAGACAGAAATAGCCCTGCCGCTCGAACTGTATTGGCCGCTCGACCTTGGCGTCAGCAAGTGCCGGTTCGAGGCGCGCCTGGCTCAGCACTTCGAGCGAGTTCGGATTGAGATCCGCTGCAAAACTTTCGCCACCACTCGGGTCGGGCTTGGTGAACAGCGGATTGTAGAGCCGCACTTCCGCGGGGATGGAATGCGCGGCCGAAACCCAATGAATGGTGGCCTTGACCTTACGTCCATCCGGTGCGTTGCCGCCGCGCGTCGCCGGATCGTATATGCAACGCAGCTCAGTCACCTCTCCCTTGGCGTTCTTCAAGGCCTCACGACAGGTGATGAAATAGGCATAGCGCAGGCGCACTTCGGTGCCAGGGGAGAGCCGGAAGAATTTCTTCGGCGGGTTCTCCACGAAATCGTCCTGCTCGATATAAATCTCGCGTGCAAACTTGATCTTTCGGATTCCCGCTGTGGGGTCGTCCGGATGATTTACAGCCTCAAGGTCCTCGACCTGCCCTTCCGGATAGTTCTCGATCACCACCTTGAGGGGCCGCAGCACCGCCATGCGGCGCAGTGCCTTTTTATTGAGGACCTCACGCACCGAAAAATCGAACATGCCCATGTCGACGATGCTATTGGCTTTGGCGACACCGATACGCTTGACAAAATCGCGTATAGCCTCCGGCGGTACGCCGCGGCGGCGTAACCCGGCGAGAGTCGGCATGCGCGGGTCATCCCAACCGTTCACATGCCCGTCGCGCACCATCTCGGTAAGCACGCGCTTGGATAGCACAGTGTACGTAAGATTGAGACGCGCGAACTCGTATTGGCGAGGCCGCGACGGCACCTTCAAATTTTCAATGAACCAGTCGTAGAGCGGCCGGTGATCTTCGAATTCCAGCGTGCAAATCGAATGGGTGATGTGCTCAATTGCGTCCGACTGGCCATGCGCGAAATCATAACTCGGATAGATCTTCCATTCGGTGCCCGTGCGCGGATGATTGGCGTGCAGGATTCGATAGAGCACAGGATCGCGTAAATTGATATTGCCCGACGCCATATCGATTTTGGCGCGCAGCACGCGTGCGCCGTTTGGGAATTCACCGGCACGCATGCGGCGGAACAGATCAAGGTTTTCATCGGCCCCGCGGTCGCGGAACGGACTGTTCTTGCCCGGCTCCGTCAAAGTGCCGCGATTAACGCGCATGTCATGGGGGTTCTGGTCGTCGACATAAGCCTTGTCGGCCCGGATCAAATCCTCAGCCCATGCATAGAGCTGCTCGAAATAGTCGGACGCGTGGTAGAGGTGCTTGCCCCAATCGAAGCCCAGCCAGCGCACGTCGCGTTCGATCGCGTCAATATAT
>DAHUXA010000089.1 GCA_027307405.1 Hyphomicrobiales bacterium
GTTTTTTACTTTTTCCGCCGGTCGCGTGGAGACGAATGCATAAGAGGGGTCGCGACTGCGCCCGGTTGGTTCGCTTGTCGCTGACGTCGGCTTTGACAGCGCGAAGCAGACCTTCTTGCCGCCGGGCGCTGCCCGATAGGCGCCCCACTCGCCAAATTGACCGAGCAATACAGCCTGATCGGTGGGATTGGCCGGTTTCTTCTGTTGCGCCGATGCAGAGACGCTGAATGCGCTCACGGCCAATAGAGCAAGGCAAATGCGGAATAAAGCAGTGGTGTTCATCGGGCCCTACCGGTGACGATAATGACGGTTGCTGAGCCGTCCCAATGAGAATCGCTGGATACTAGCCCATTACGGAGGAATGTCGGCAATGTGAAGGCGACAATAGCAGAGCATCAAGGGGATAGCGCCTTGCTAGGACTGCAAGGCCTTGCTATTCGCGCTGCACAATCCCCTCAGCCCGGTCGCCATGAAAGCCCTGCTCTGCACTCGGTACGGCACACCCGAGGATCTGACACTCGCCGATATCCCCGAGCCTGTTCCCGGGCCGGGGGAAGTGGTCGTGCGTGTCGAGGCCGCAGCACTGAACTTCTTCGATACACTGATCATCGCCAATAAATATCAGACCAAACCGCCGCTGCCATTCTCGCCTGCGGCCGAATGTGCCGGTACGGTCGAAGCGCTGGGCACGGGCGTGACGCAAATCGCGGTCGGCGACCGCGTGATGGCTTACGCCGGCTACGGTGCCGCGCGCGAGCGCATCGCGATTTCTGCCGACAGGGTCATCAAGATTCCAGACAGGCTCGACGTTGACCGGGCCGCCGGCCTCTGTGTCACTTACGGCACCACTCTGCACGCGCTGAAGGATCGCGCCCGGCTCAGAGCCGGTGAAACCCTCGCTGTGCTTGGTGCCTCGGGCGGTGCAGGCCTGGCAGCGGTCGAACTCGGCAAGCTGATGCGTGCACGCGTGATCGCATGTGCATCTTCGGCGGAAAAGATCGCATTCGCGCGTAAACACGGCGCCGACGATGGCATCGACTACGGCAGCGAAGATTTGAAAGAGGCGTTGCGCCGCCTCACGCAAGGCCGCGGCGCCGACGTAATTTATGACCCGCTCGGTGGTGCGTACGCGGAGGCCGCCCTGCGTTCGATCGCCTGGAAGGGACGTTTTCTCGTGGTCGGATTCGCCGCCGGTGAAATACCGAAGCTGCCTTTGAACCTCGTGCTGCTGAAAGGCTGCGACGTGCTGGGTGTTTTCTGGGGCTCATGGATTGAGCGCGATCCGGTAGGCCATCGGGCCAATACGGAACAATTACTAGCCTGGTGCGCGGATGGAAAATTGTCGTCACACGTGCACGCGGTCTATCCGCTTGCAGAAGCACCAGCCGCGCTCAAGGCAATCGCGGCGCGGCAAGTCATGGGCAAGGTGATCTTGAGACCGTAACTGTAGGGGTCCCGCCCTCTGGGCAACCCTCACTCAACTCTGCGACGAGAACTCCGCGAGCTTGTTGCTCGCTGCCAAGCGGTGTTCCGGTCGGATGTGGCTTGCCACCAGGTTGATTGCAGTCGCCAGTACGGCCGCATCATCGGTAAAGCCGAGCACCGGCAGCACATCGGGGATAGCGTCGATCGGCAACACGAAATACGCGAGCGCGCCGACCAGCGAGGCTTTCACCGGCAGGGGAGTACTATGGTCAAACGCGCAATAGTAGGCGGCGAGTAAATCTTCAGCGAAGGGAATTGACGCTGCGACGCTGCGCGCTTTGCGCCAGAACTGCTCGCGAAACGCGCTGTCACCGCCGTTACTGCCTTGCGAGAATGTGAAATTTGCGAATGCCATGCGGCCCATGTGGTTAGCGGCTGTGGCGTCTGCAAGGACCCAGTTTTCACGGGTTCCGGCTGTCGGCGCCGCCTAGCCCGACGCGATTTTGTCCATTGCCTCAGCCAGTTTCACATCAAGATCGGTGAGGCCCCCGGCATCATGGGTCGAAAGTGTCACCTCGACCATCTTGTAGACGTTGAACCACTCCGGATGGTGATCCATTTTCTCTGCAATCAGGGCGGCCCGCGTCATAAAACCGAAGGCCTGATTGAAATCCTTGAACACGAATTTTTTTGTAATGGCGTCCCGGCCTGCCGTCTCCGACCAGCCGTTAAGCCGCGCCAGCGCGGATTTTCGGGCATCTCCGGTGAGTTTTTGCGCCATGACATGAGCCTTCTTGCAACGAACGCGTGACCCTCGCAAAGGGTCCGCACCCATATTAACTCTCAGGGAGCCATCCCGGCCATATGAGGCAGCCATGTCGTGGTCATTGAATATCGGCAAGGTGGCGGGCACCGTCGTCCGCGTTCATATCACCTTCCTGCTGTTTCTCGCCTGGATCTTCGCAGCCAGTTACGCGTCCGGCGGCGCGGCTACTGCCTGGGACAGCCTTGTTTTCATGGTTCTCCTCTTTCTCTGCGTGCTGCTGCACGAATTCGGTCATATCTTCACCGCTCGCGCCTTTGGCGTGCCGACACCGTATGTAACTCTGCTGCCGATTGGTGGCGTCGCGCAGCTCGAGCGCATCCCGGAAGAACCCTGGGAAGAATTCCTTATTGCCATTGCCGGGCCGCTGGTAAACGTGGCGATTACCCTGTTGCTGGTGTTCGTGGCCGGCGCAGAATTGCAACCGAGCGCCGCGGCTGCGGTCGACAATCTCAAAATCCCGCTGGTCGACCGGTTAGCGGCGGTGAATCTTTTCCTGGCGTTATTCAACCTGATCCCGGCTTTCCCGATGGACGGGGGGCGCGTGCTGCGCGCTTTGCTCGCGAGCCGCTTCGGTTATGTGCGTGCGACCGAGCTCGCGGCTTCGATCGGGCAATTCGTCGCTTTCGCTCTCGGCTTCATCGGACTGATGGCCAATCCGATCCTGATCTTCATTGCCATCTTCGTCTATCTCGCAGCCTCTTCGGAGGCACACATGGTGGCGCTACGTGCGGCGTCGCGCGGCGTGCCGGTAAGCTACGCAATGATGACGCAGTTCGCGACGTTGTCGCCGGAGGCGCACATCGACGAGGCGGTACAGACGTTGCTGCAGACAAGCCAAGGCGAATATCCGGTGGTGGACAGCACCGGCAAGCCGGTCGGCATCCTTGGCCGCGGCGATCTCATCCGTGCCATCAAGACACGCGGGGCAGACGCCCGCGTGGCCGACGTCATGATTGCGGAAATGCCCACTATCAGCCACCGCGCCACCTTGGAGCAGGCGTTCAAATTATTGCAGCAGAAATCGGCGCCAGCCGTTGGCGTCACCGATGCGGCGGGCAAGCTGGTTGGCTTTGTTACGAGCGAAACTATCGCCGAGATGATGATGCTGCAGGAAGCGCTGCCGAGGGGTGTTCGCATTGGCCCATGGAGCCGCCCCGCCGGAGCCTAGCGCTCGTTAGCCACAGAAATCCGACAATGTCACGAATACGTCATGCCGGCGTCGGCAGTTTGTCAGCGACCTAGACGAACGTCCCGTACTCAAATGAGGAACGGAGGCTGAAATGGCGATACGCATTGCGGGAGCAACACGCCGCAGGTTTCTGGCAACGAGCGCGGCCGCGACGGTTCTTGGTACAATTGGCGGCATTGCCCGCCCATTCATCAGTCGCGCCAATGATCGGCCCCTGATCACGCATGGCCTGCAATCCGGAGATGTCTCCGTCGATTCCGGAGTTATTTGGGCCCGTACTGATCGGCCGTCGCGCATGCTGGTCGAAATCGCCACTACCGACAGCTTCAAAGATATCAAAAACGCCGCATTCGTCGACGCGTTGCCGGAGAGCGATTACACAGCCAAGCTTCTCATCGAGAACCTGCCGCCCGGGCAGGACATATTCTATCGCGTGCACTTCCAGGACCTCGCCTCACCGACCATTGTTGGCGAGCCGCAAGTCGGCCGTTTCCGCACTGCCCCGAATGATCGGCGCTCGATCAGTTTCGTTTGGTCAGGAGATACAGCGGGGCAAGGTTGGGGCATTGATGAATCGCGCGGCGGCATGCGCGCCTACGCGACGATGCTGAAGAACCGTCCGGATTTCTTCATCCACAACGGTGACAACATTTACGCAGACGGACCAATTGCGGCAGAGCAGAAAATGCCGAACGGCCAAGTGTGACGGAACGTCGTGACCGAAGACAAATCAAAGCCGGCGGAGACACTCGTCGAGTTTCGCGGCAACTACAAATATAATCTGCTCGACAAAAACGTGCGCGCGTTCAACACCGAGATTCCCATATTCACACAGTGGGACGATCACGAAGTCACCAATAACTGGTGGCCCGGCGAACCGCTGACCCGTGCCGAACATCAGCGCAAGAAATATGTCGAGAAGAACGCCTTGCTACTCTCGGCCCGCAGCGCTCGAGCATTTCACGAATATATGCCGTTGCGCGCCACGCAGGTCGAACCGGGTCGCGTCTACCGCAAGATTTCTTATGGCCCGCTCCTCGACGTATTCATGCTCGATATGCGCAGTTACCGCGGACCCAATGGCGAAGGCAGGGAAGACACTTACGGCCCTGCCGCCTATTTTCTTGGTCCAACGCAAATCGCCTGGCTCAAGCAGGAGCTGGCGAATTCGCGTGCAACCTGGAAGGTGATCGCCGCCGACATGCCGATTAGCCTTGTCGTCGTCTATGACGGTGACCGCAAATGGGGCGTCGAAGCTGTCGCGCAGGGCGATGATGGCGTACCGCGCGGACGTGAGCTTGAGATTGCCGATTTGCTCTCATTCATAAAACGCGCGGGCGTACGCAATACCGTGTGGATCACCGCCGACGTGCACTACACCGCAGCCCACTATTACGACCCCAATAAAGCAGCGTTCCAGGATTTCGAACCGTTCTGGGAATTCGTCTCGGGCCCGATTCACGCCGGCACCTTCGGCCCCAATACCCTCGACAAGACCTTCGGCCCACAGCTCGTGTACGTGAAGGCGCCCAGCAAAGAGCAGGGCCAGAACCTGCCGCCCAGTGAGGGCTTGCAGTTCTTTGGGCAAATCGCCATCGACGGCACGACCCAGCAGATGACGGTGACACTCAAAGATGTCGATGACCGATCGCTTTGGACGAAAACCCTCGATCCGATCCTCGGTTAGCGCGACAGCCTGCGAAATCGCGACATATTCTCGGCGGGGTTTACCGTACCCGCCCGGCGCGATTGATCGGCGGTTGCATCTCGGCCGCGCGTGACTATATTGCGCCGCAACAGAGTCGCGGGCCCCCTGTTCGGGCCCGCGCTTGGTTTCAGGAAGCCGCAATGGACCTTCGCAACGTCGCCATTATCGCGCACGTCGACCACGGCAAGACGACCTTGGTCGATCGGCTGCTGCAGCAATCAGGCGCGTTCCGCGAGAACCAGCGCGTGGTCGAACGTGCCATGGATTCCAATGACCTTGAGCGCGAACGCGGCATCACCATTCTGGCCAAGGCTGCCTCGGTGGTGTGGAAAGATACGCGCATCAATATCGTGGACACACCCGGCCACGCCGATTTCGGCGGCGAGGTGGAACGCATTCTCAATATGGTCGACGGAGCGCTGGTGCTGGTGGATGCCGCCGAAGGCCCCTTACCGCAGACCAAGTTCGTGGTGTCCAAGGCGTTGAAGATGGGGCTCAAGCCTATCGTGGTCATCAACAAGGTGGACCGAGCCGATGCGCGGCCAACCCAGGTCGTCAATGAAGTATTCGATCTTTTCGCCGCGCTCGATGCCACTGATGAGCAGCTCGATTTTCCGATCCTGTACGGCTCGGCCAAGCAGGGCTGGATGGCGACGAGCTTGGACGGTTCGCGCGACAACGGCATGCAGCCGCTGTTTGATCTTGTGCTACGCCACGTTAAGCCGCCGGTCATCGAAGGCGGACCATTCCGTCTGCTTGGCACCATTCTGGAAGCCAACCCTTATCTCGGCCGCATCGTCACAGGGCGCATAAGTTCAGGTTCGGCTAAACCCAACCAGCCCGTAAAGGTCCTCGATCACGACGGCAAACTGATCGAGAGCGGCCGCATCACCAAGCTGCTGGCGTTCCGCGGGCTCGAACGCACGGCGGTTGAAGAGGCCACGGCCGGTGACATCGTTGCGATCGCCGGGCTGCCGAACGCCACTGTGGCGATGACGATATGCGATCCATCGGTGGAAACGCCGCTGCCGGCACAGCCAATCGATCCGCCGACTTTGGCGATGATCTTCCGCGTAAACGATTCCCCGCTTGCCGGTACCGAAGGCGACAAGGTCACCGGCCGCATGATCCGCGACCGGCTCTTGCGCGAAGCGGAAGGCAATGTGGCGTTACGGGTGCGCGAATCTGACGAGAAAGATTCCATGGAAGTTGCCGGGCGCGGCGAATTGCAGCTCGGCATTCTGATCGAAACCATGCGGCGCGAAGGCTTCGAACTGTCGGTATCGCGCCCTAAAGTGCTGCTGAAGGAAGACGCCGCCACCGGCGAAGTGCTTGAGCCAATTGAGGAGGTCGTTATCGACCTCGACGAAGAACATTCCGGCATCGTCGTGCAGAAGATGGCCGAGCGCAAAGCCGACATGATGGAGATGAGGCCTTCCGGCGGCAGCCGGCTGCGTCTTGTCTTTCACGCTCCGACACGTGGACTCATTGGATACCAAGGCGAGTTGCTCACCGACACGCGCGGCACCGCGATCATGAACCGCCTGTTCCACGCTTATGCGCCCTACAAGGGCCCGATCCAGGGCAGACGAAATGGCGTGCTGATTTCCAACGACAAAGGCGACGCCGTCGCCTACGCGCTCTGGAACCTGGAAGACCGCGGGCCAATGATGATCGAGCCCGGCTGGAAAGTTTACAACGGTATGATCGTGGGAGAGCACACGCGCGGCAATGATCTGATCGTCAATGTGCTCAAAGGCAAGAAACTTACCAACATCCGCACCACATCAAAGGATGAAGCGGTCCGTCTCACGCCGCCGATCCGGATGACGTTGGAAAAGGCGCTGGCCTATATTGAAGATGACGAGCTGGTCGAGGTAACCCCGAAATCGATTCGCCTGCGCAAGAAGCTGCTCGACGAGAACGACCGCAAAAAGGAAGAGCGTAAGAAAGAGGCCGAAACGGTGTGATGTAATTGGCGTCTGCCACAACTTTTCTGACGCATTCATTTTTATGTTGTGACGCGAATCGAATCGGAAAATCGAATCACTTACCGTCGGAAGTTCCCCATCCGGCGTCATGGCGGTACTCCTCGGCACCGGGGGACTGGATAAATCTCGCATCAACGAGACGCGCGAGCGTCATTTTCCGGCCATCGCTGCTGGAGTTTTTACGCCTGTGACCAGTAATCCACACCATTAACCCATCATTAACGATAGGGCTTGAAGGCCTTAAAGTTCGTTGCTTCTATCGCGAAATGAGTACGACCCTTATAGAGATTCGCCGCGCGAAGTCGGCCGACGCAATGGACGTCGCCGAGACGCATGACGAGGCGTGGCGCGCGGCCTATCAGGGCATCATCCCCGGCAATGAGCTCGACAAGTTGATCAATCGTCGCGGTCCGGATTGGTGGGACTCGGCTATCCGGAAAGGTAGCCGTATTACCATCCTCCAATTCGGTGACCGAATTGCCGGCTACGCCAACTACGGACGAAACCGCGCGCGCAGCCTGTTTTATGACGGCGAAATTTACGAGATTTATCTTCGACCCGAGTTCCAGGGTCTCGGCTTTGGCCGTCGTCTGTTTTCTGCCGCGCGCAAAGACTTAAACCAGAGCGGCCTGAAGAGCCTGGTGGTTTGGGCTCTTTCTGACAACGAGCCGGCGATGGAGTTCTATCGCGCGCTCGGCGGCCGCGCGGTGGCGCGTTCCTCGGAGCGCTTCGGCGCCAAGACCCTCGATAAGGTCGCCTACGCCTGGCAGGCGTAATCATACCTTTGGCGCCGGCAAACCGTTCTGCGCGCATGTCGCACGCAAGGTGTTCAGCAGCAGGCACGCAATCGTCATCGGGCCAACACCTCCCGGTACTGGAGTAATCGCGCCCGCGATCTTTGCAGCTTCGGGATAGGCGACATCACCGACGATGCGCGATTTGCCGCCCTCCCCTGGTATGCGGTTGATTCCGACATCGATGACAGTCGCGCCCGGCTTAATCCAATCGCCGCGTACCATTTCCGGACGACCGATGGCGGCGACGAGCAAATCGGCGCGACGGCACACTGCCGGCAGATCGTTCGTCTTGGAATGAGCGATTGTCACGGTCGCGTTTTCTGCTAGCAGCAACTGCGCCACCGGCTTGCCGACGATGTTGGAGCGGCCGATTACCACCGCCTCTAGGCCGGCGAGCGTTTCTCGCACTGTCTTGGCCAGAAGGATGCATCCCATTGGGGTGCACGGCACGAGCGCGGGCAAGCCACTGGCAAGCCGGCCCGCGTTGAGCGGATGGAAGCCGTCAACATCCTTATCCGGATCGATCGCAGCGATGATTTTTTGCGCGCCAATCTGTTTCGGCAGCGGTAACTGAACCAATATGCCGTTGATTTCCTTATCGGCATTGAGCTTGCCAATGAGATCGATCAGCTCAGCTTCGCTCGCGGTCGCCGGTAGCTTGCGGTCAAAGGCATGCATGCCCGCTTCGGCTACCGCCTTGGATTTGTTGCGAACATAGACTTCACTCGCCGGGTTATTCCCGACCAGCACGACGGCGATACCCGGCACGATGCCACGGTCCCGGCGCAGCCGGTGAACGGCATCTGCGACCTTACCGCGCAAGTCCGCAGAAATTGTTTTGCCGTCAATGATGCGCGCGCTCATGATCCGTCTGTCGCCCCATCGAAACAAGGCTTAGCGCGGCGCGGCGATTTTCTCCAGCGCCGCAACAAGTGCTGGGCCGCCGCCAGAAACCACGAGCCGCTTGAGACGGCCGGTAGCGCCGGCGGCCAGGACGACATTACGCTGTGGGACGCCCATCGCCTTTGCGATCAGGCGTATGAGGGCCGCGTTGGCTTCACCCTCGCTTGGCGCGGCCCGTACTCGAACCTTGAGGACAGCACGCCCATCCGACATGGCATCGATGCCATCGATAGCATCGCGGCCACCTTTCGGCGTCAGCCGGATCGTGAGCGTGACGCCATTGGCCGTCAGCGACCATGGCTTGCCCACCATGCGCTAGAACACATTTGGATAGATGTATCGGATAATGACGTTCTCGAGGAACAAAATGATCAGGATCAGGATAACGGGTGAAACATCGATGCCGCCGAGATTGGGCAGAAGTGAGCGTATCGGCCGCAACAACGGCTCGGTAATGCGGTAAAGAAACTCACCGATGGTCGCTACGACCTGATTATGGGTATTGACCACATTGAAGGCGATCAGCCAGGACAAAACTGCGGCCGCGATCAAGAGCCAAATATAAACCTGCAGAACCAACAAAATAATATCGAGTACTGCGCGCATGATTGTCCGCCTGTTCGCAAACCGCGGGCAAAGTAGCGGGTCGAATGGCCTTGAACAAGCCGTGATTGCCGGCTGGGTCGCGTCCTTGACAGGCTAAACACCTGGTCCTAAATGGCGACCACTCGCCGCAATTTCCGCGTGACGACGACTGTCGTCGCTATTTGGCGGGGCCGTAGCTCAGTTGGGAGAGCGCCTCGTTCGCAATGAGGAGGTCAGGGGTTCAAATCCCCTCGGCTCCACCAACCTTCGCGGCCGCCGCCGCTTTGGTTGGCAAGCCACCGGATCCACGAAAGTCACGTCAAAGTCCGCAGAGCGAAGACCGGCTTTTTTGTTCGCCTAACCCGACAATTCCTCGTCGGCTTCTGCCCGAAAATTTACAACCGCATTCTCCAGTGGGACGGCAATTTGGCAGTGTAATCCTTCGGGCTCGAACGTAAGCCGCGCCGTGCCGCCGAGTTCAGCAGCGATGCTGCCTTCGATCAACTTCGAGCCAAAGCCGCGTTGTCCGGGGTCAGCGACCGGCGGGCCGCCCCGTTCGAGCCAGTCGATGCGCAGAACCGGACGGCTGTTGTCAGCGCGGATCGGCTGCCACTGAATTTCGATACGCCCGCTGGGCGCTGACAAAGCACCATATTTTGCGGCATTGGTGGTGAGCTCATGCACGGCCATTGCCAGCGTGAGCACCGCACGTGGCCGCAACACAACGTCTTCACCGCGCAGAACAACCCGCTCTGGACCGGCCGCGGCATAGGGCGCAAGGCTTCCCGATAACAGCGCGCGCAAATCCGCGCTCTCCCAATGGTGGACGGTGAGCTGGTCGTGTGCCTTGGACAAAGCGATCAGCCGCCCTTCAAAGCGCTCACGAAAAGCCGCCGGCGTATGTGCGCCACGCGCGGTTTGCGAGGCCAGCGACTGCACGGTCGCGAGGGTATTTTTCACGCGATGGTTTAGCTCATCCATCAACAGCTTCTGGCGCTGCTCCGCCGCTTTGCGTTCGGTAATATCCTGTACCACTCTCACCACGTATCGCAGCCGGTCATCTGAGCCGCGGACCGGCGAGGATCGCACCGAAAGCCAAATAACGCGGCCATCCTTGCGGATGAATCGTTTCTCCACCGAATAAAATTCCAGCTCGCCGGCGACTTGTTTGCGAAAGCCTTCCCGATCCGGATCTGCGTCGTCAGGGTGTGTGTACCGAAACAGTTTGGATGCCAAAAGCTCGTTGCGCCTGTAGCCGGTGATCGCGCAAATCGCTTCGTTGACACGCAGGAAACGACCATCGGGAGCAATTTCAGAGATGCCAATGGCGGCATGTTCGTATGTCGCCGCGAGCCGCTGCTCCTGCTCAAGCGCGTGCAGGCGCGATTGCTCGAGCGCGGCATCCGCCTGTTTGCGGTGGGTAATGTCGAGAAAGCAGTTCACCGCCCCGACCAACTCGCCTTTCACATTGCGCAGTGGATCGATGTTGACGGATACGATCAGGCGCGTGCCATCGGTGTGTTCGACGATACGTTCCACGTCACGCACCGGCTTGCCGGTTGTCAGAACTTCGGAAACCATCGACCGCGAAACCGGCGTCCCGTCCAGTTCGAAGAAACGGATGCTTTCTCTGAATTGATCGTGTGTTTGGCCGGGACTTGGCTTTCCGCCCCAGACCGCAACGGCATGACGATTGTATTGAAGGATTATTCCCTTCGCGTCACAGATGAAGGTCGCAATCGGCAGCAATTCAAGAATGCCATCGGAGGCACGCAACATCGCGCCCAACAGGGATGGAATCGGCCGTGCGGTGGAATGGCCGCGTTCGTTGGAATCAGCCATCCGCACGCCTCCGCGTGGACTTTGATCCCCCCGCCCCGCTGCAACGATCGGATTGAATAACAATTTGTCAATGGTGCATCAGGACTGTAATCGGCTTCAGCAAGTCGCAAATATCGATCAGGACGGGTTTTTCGTTGCCTTATTGGCCGGCGCGCCGCCAATCCAATGGTCGATAAAGGCGCTGAGCCAATTGCGCGAGGCCAGGTCGTGTACGGCACGATCGGCGATGTGCTCGTGCCGTTGTTTCGCCCCTGGCAATTCCATCCGATGCGCGCCGCGCACGAGCCATCGGTACATCATCGCATGCGTCACTTCGGGATGAAATTGCAGCGCATAACCGGTACCGAGGCGGAATGCCTGAACGCAGAAAGCGTCGCCTTCGGCCAACAGCTCGCTGCCGGAAGGCAAGTCGAAGCCTTCGCGATGCCATTGATAGACGTGGTCGGGCCAATCCGGACAGACCGTGCGTCCAGCCTCAGTCGGCCGGATCGGGTAGTAACCGACCTCGGCATGACCTTGCGGATGGGGATAGACACGCGCACCGAGATAACGCGCCATCATCTGCGCGCCAAGGCAAATGCCGAGATATGGTTTGTTGTCGCGCAGCGGCACTCCGATCCAGTCGATCTCTCGCCGCACGAATTCTTCATTGTCGTTGGCGCTTTGCGGGCCGCCGAAAATCGCAGCGCCGGCGTGCTCGTCCATCGTATCGGGCAGAGAATCGCCGAAACGTGGACGCCGGATGTCGAGCGGGTAGCCGAGCTTCGCCAGAGTCTGCCCGACGCGGCCGGGCGACGAGTGCTCCTGGTGGAGGATGAGTAGAACGGGCTTCAACATGGCGATTCGGCGCGTGGTTGCGCGCTGGTGACTACTAACCGCTTTACCGGCGTTTGCAATATCAGCAGCAGGGATGCGGCTATGTGCGTTGTGCGGACCTGCGCCGGGTTTGCCGTCTGTCCACAACCCACAGGACCAGACGGCGAGGAATTAGGCGGATCAGCAGAGTGACCAGTTTGTTGGTAAAGCCCGGCACGATCGTTCGGTGCCCGTCCATCAGACCGCGAAAACCCGCCTCCGCGACATAGTCCGCCGATTGGGTCAGGATGCCAGGCACCATGCCGCGGGTGAGGCCGGCACGCTCGGCAAATTCGGTCGGCACTGGGCCTGGGCATAGCACTGCAACCCGCACCCCGAGAGGCTTAAGCTCGCTGTGCAGCGCCTCCGTAAATGACAGGACTTACGCCTTGGTGGCGTAGTAGACCGCCATGCCTGGACCGGGCAGAAAGCCCGCCATTGAGCCGACGTTGAGCAAGCCGCCGCGATGGCGAGCGAGATTATCGACAAAGGCAAGCGACAACTCCGTCAACGCCCGCACATTGAGATCGATCATTTCCAGCTGTTCGTTGCGATCGCGCGCGCTGGCCAGCCCTACCAGTCCAAATCCCGCATTGTTGACAACGAATTGCGGCTCCGCGCCCTGCGCCGCCAATGCCTCGCCGATCAGCCGCGCGACGCCGGTTTTCAGGAGATCAACTGCAATGACCATTGGCCGGCGCGCGCCGGTTGCGGCAATTTCGTCAGCGAGCGCGCGCAATCTGTCCTCTCGTCGCGCGACCAGAGCCAGTTCGTGGCCTTGCTGAGCGAAAACGCGCGCCAATGCCACGCCGATCCCTGCGGAGGCGCCGGTGATGACGGTGACTGGCCGCAGGCTGGTCATTCGCGCGTAAAACTTGGCTGACTAGGCAACCTTTGGATCGAGCCCTTCCAAGGAACGCCTTGCTGGTTCGACGCCCCAGAAAAACACGGCGACAATCTGGATTACAACCAGGCCGATCATCAACCAGATCACTCCAGGCAACTGATAGTTCACCATCAAATAGCCGACGACAAACGGCGAGACGACGGTGGCTGCCCGACCAAACGTATTGCAGATCCCGTTCGCGCGCAGGCGAATCTCGGTCGGAAAGAGCTCAGGCGTATAAACGCCGAACAGAATTGCAGTCTGGATGTAGATCGCGACGATCAATACCGCGCCGACGCTTAACACGATAGCCGGATCGGATGCAGCGTTGAAATGCGCATAAACCCACCCTGCAGCAATGGTGAGGAATGACGCGCCGATGATAGTCCAGCGCCTCCCGACAAAATCAGACAAGACGGCACCGCAAGCGCAGCCGACCAGCGACGCACATGAGAGCACCACCGTGTAACCGAGTGAGTTGGCGATGGTCAGTCCTTGCCGCAAGAAAAATTGCGGCAGGAAAATCACGAACCCGAAGATCAGTGTGTTGATCGTGATCAGGACCCAGCTTCCGACCAACAGACGCTGCAGGATCGGCGCCCGGAACATCGAAGCGGCAGTGAGCTGTGGCGTGGGCGCTGCGGCAGCAGGCGCGGGCAGCCGACCTTCGGCCGCGGCTTCCTTTTCGATTTGTTGCATCAAGTTCTCCGCCTCCGCGGTGCGTCCCTGCGCTTCCAGCCAACGTGGCGATTCCGGTAAATTCTTGCGCAAATACCAGACGATCAGCGAACCGATGCCGGCGATAATGAACATCGGGCGCCAGCCCCAGGTCGGAATGATCAGATAGCCAAGGATCGCTGTAGCCGGGAATCCTGAGACGACGAGAAACGCCATGAACGCCAGCCAGCGTCCTCGTGTCTTTGGCGGCACGAATTCAGTGAGTGTCGAGTAGCCCACGACAATTTCGGCACCGAGGCCGAGCCCCTGCACGAAGCGGCATGCGATCAGCTGGTTCATGTCCTGCGCGAAAGCGGCAGCCAACGACGCAAGTCCGAAGATCAGCAGGTTTACTTGATAGGTGAATCGCCGCCCATACTTGTCGCCGACGAAGCCGGTGATGAACGAGCCGATCGTCATGCCGACGAAGGTCAAGGAGAGAAATTGCAGGTTTTGCGGCAGCGTTGAGAACTTGGTCTGGGTCGTTGAGGCGAGCACGCTGGCCGCGACATAGAGATCATAGCCGTCGAAGAACATGCCGGCGCCGACCAGCCAGAAAATGCGATAGTGAAATGAAGAGATTGGGAGCCGATCAAGACGCGCGCCGGCATTCACTGCGGTAGCCATTGGTTCCTCCCCGTGGGACCGAATATTGTGACCGGTCTATGCCGGTTCGCGCGGGATGGTAGTCGACGGAACGCACCGGCGCTATGGCCCTCCGCGCCTGTGGCGACGTTTTCGCCGTGCCCCTCGATGACAATCGATTGCGAAAATTAGTCCGCAGTGGAGGGAGTTGCCGGCAAATCGCTATCGTGAAGGCCTATTGGATGGCCTTGCCCTTGCGATAGCTTTCTTCCAGAAGGCGCAGGTTGTTCTCGACGTATTTGTTGGCGGGGTCTTTGCGCCGGGCGGCCATCAGAGTTGCGTGCGCGCGCTTATAGTCGCCGCGCAACATGTACGAGTATCCCTGGTTGTTGAGGATCTCGACCGTCGGCCCAAGGATGCCGACAGCCTGAGAATAGGCGCGGTCGGCAAGATCAAATCGGCGCAAGCGATCATAGGATGCCGCAAGACCGAGCCACGCCTCGGCATCGCGTGGATGCTTCTCGACGGCGCGCCGGAAATGTTTCTCGGCAAGGCCGTAGTCGTTATGACGAAAGTACTTCTTGCCGAGACTTAGTTCATCGTTCGGGTCGCTGCCGAGCAGACCCGGCTCCGATACCGTCTTCACGCCCAGCGGCGCCGGTACCGTACCGGTCGGTTCGTCACCAGGTTGCTCCGGCTCGGACGCGGCGGTAGCCGACTGCGCCGACGCATCGTCGGATGGCGTTTTCGCCCCAAACAGTTCGGAGAAGTTATTGGACGTTGAGCACCCCGCCAGCCAAAGGCCCGCGGCGGTGATGATCAATCCTCGGGCAATTCC
>DAHUXA010000008.1:0-26679 GCA_027307405.1 Hyphomicrobiales bacterium
ATTTTTAGAGTTGTTTTGGCGGGCAGAGCGAAATGAAGCCTATAGCGCCTCGACCTGCACCACGCCCGGCACGGCCTTGATAGCGCCTGCAATCTGGGGTGACACCTTGAAACGGCCGGGCAGCTTCACCTCCACTTCGGTACCGCGCTTGAGCAGCAGCACCACGCTGACCTCGCCATCGCCATTCGCATGGGCCGCACGCGGCGCCGGCTCTAGCCGTTTGGCAACCGCCTCGAGGGGAGCACCATCACGCAGGAACACGCGCAAGCCCTTTTGCAAATTCGCGGCAGCATTATCGAGTGGCTCGACGGACTGGATGCGCGCACGCACCTCATCGCCCTGCACTTCCGCCGACAGAAACAACAGCACTGCGTTGCCGGGCTCCAGAAGATCGCGGTGTTCCGCCAAACCTTCCGAGAAAATGACGGCCTCGAAATGACCACTGGGATCGGACAGACCAATGATGCCCATCTTGCTGCCTGTGCGCGTACGGCGCTCGGTGCGCGACACGACTGTTGCCGCGACGCGACCTGCCGTCGCCCCGGCCTTAACCGCGCGGGCAAATTCTGCCCAAGGCTGCACGCGTAGTTTCTTTAGCACCGCCGCATAGTCGTCCAACGGGTGGCCGGACAGGAAGAACCCAACCGCATCATATTCGCGGCGCAGCCGCTCGGCCGGCAGCCAGGATTCGATTTGCGGTAGCGTGATTTGTTCGCGTGTCGTTCCACCACCGAACAATTCGCTTTGGCCGACCGCCGCAGTGTCGTGTGCGCGCTGGGCGCGGGCAAGAACGACATCCACCGCGGCGAAGACGCGTGCGCGGTTCGTCTCGAACGAATCGAATGCACCGGCGGCGGCGAGACTTTCCAGCACGCGCTTGTTGACAGCGCGCGGATTGACGCGTGCCGCAAAGTCGGCAAGGTCAGCAAAAACGCGGCTGTCGCGCGCGGCAATGATCGCTTCGACCGCTTGCTTGCCGACGCCCTTTAGTGCGGCAAGCGCGTAAATGATCGTGTTGCCATCGACTTCAAAGTCGACCCCTGAGCGATTCACCGACGGCGGATCAACCTTGATACCGAGCCGCTCAGCCTCAGCGCGGAATTCGGCGAGCTTGTCGGTGTTGCCCATGTCGAGCGTCATGGTCGCGGCCAGGAATTCGACCGGGAAATTCGCTTTCATGTAAGCGGTTTGATAGGCGACCAGCGCATAGGCGGCCGCGTGGCTCTTGTTGAAGCCATATTCGGCAAAACGCTCGAGGAGGTCGAAGATCGCGTCGGCCTGATGACGTTCAACACCGCGCTCGACGCAGCCAGAAACAAAATCATTTCGCTGCGCCTGCATTTCCTTCCTGATCTTCTTCCCCATGGCACGGCGGAGCAGATCGGCTTGGCCGAGGGTAAAGCCGGCGAGGATTTGCGCGGCTTGCATCACCTGCTCCTGGTAGATGATGACGCCGAAGGTCTCACGCAGGATCGGTTCGAGTTTGGGATGAATGTAGTCCGGGCGTTCCATGCCGTGCTTGCGAGCACAATAGGTAGGGATATTTGCCATCGGGCCCGGACGATAAAGTGCAACAAGCGCGATGATGTCCTCGAAACGATCGGGCCGCATATCGAGCAGCGCCCTCCGCATGCCCGCACTTTCCAGTTGGAAGATGCCAACGGCTTCGGCGCGGGCCAGAAGATCGTAGGTATTCTTGTCGTCGAGCGGGATCGCAGCGAGATCGATGTCTATGCCGCGCCGCTTCACCAGCGCGACCGCCGTTTGCAATACCGTCAGCGTTTTCAGCCCGAGGAAATCGAACTTCACCAGCCCCGCCTGCTCTACCCATTTCATGTTGAATTGGGTGACCGGCATGTCGGATTTCGGATCGCGGTAGAGCGGCACCAATTCGGACAATGGCCGATCGCCGATCACGATGCCGGCGGCGTGGGTCGAGGCGTGGCGGTTCAGGCCTTCAAGCTTCTGCGCGATATCGAAGGCGCGTTTGACCACCGGATCGCCGTCGCGTTCGGCCTGCAGGCGCGGTTCCCCTTCGATTGCCTGTTTCAGCAAGACCGGCGCGGCCGGATTCTGCGGCACCAACTTGCAGAGTTTGTCGACCTGCCCGTAAGGCATCTGTAAAACGCGACCGACATCGCGCAACACGCCGCGTGCCTGCAACGTTCCGAAGGTGATGATCTGCGCTACCTGATCGCGGCCGTAACGTTCCTGCACATAGCGGATGACCTCGTCGCGCCGGTCCTGACAGAAGTCGATATCGAAGTCCGGCATC
Organism: Hyphomicrobiales bacterium; assembly: GCA_027307405.1. GTDB lineage: Bacteria > Pseudomonadota > Alphaproteobacteria > Rhizobiales > Xanthobacteraceae > Pseudolabrys. The sequence goes on from DAHUXA010000008.1 coordinate 2,276, forward strand.
GACACACGCTCGGGGTTGAGGAATCGCTCAAAAAGCAGCCCAAAGCGGATGGGGTCGAGGTCGGTGATGGTGAGCACGTAGGAGACGAGCGAGCCGGCACCTGAACCACGGCCAGGACCAACGGGTATGCCTTGTTTCTTCGCCCACTGAATGAAGTCGGAGACGATCAGAAAATAGCCGGGATATTTCATGCCGGCGATGACGCCGAGTTCAAAATCAAGCCGCTCCCGATACTCATCCACGGTGTGGCCAAGCGCCACGCCCGCGGTTTCCAGGCGCAGCTCGAGACCCACCTCCGCACGTTTGCGCAATTCACTCGCTTCATCGCTCGCGTTCGTCGAGAAGCGCGGAAGTATGGGCTGATGCGTTCGCGGGCGAAATGCACAGCGTTGCGCAATTTCGACGGTGTGACCCAGCGCTTCCGGCAAATCGCGAAACAGTTCCGCCATCTCGGCCCGGCTCTTAAAGCGATGCTCGGGTGTCAGTTGGCGCCGGTCGCTTTCCGCCAGCAGGCGGCCTTCGGCTATGCAGATCAACGCATCGTGCGCTTCGTAGTCTTGCGCTGTCGCGAAGTAAGGCTCATTGGTCGCAACCAGCGGCACGCCCTTGCCGTAGGCAAGATCGATCAACACGGGCTCGCTGCGCCGCTCGGCCGAAGTGCCGTGGCGTTGTAATTCGATATAGAGCCGGTCGCCGAACAGCCCGAGTAGCGCGTCAAGACGAGTGGCTGCGAGATGGTTTTGCCCAGCAGCAATCGCCGTATCCAGGGGACCACCTGGTCCGCCGGTAAGTGCAATAATGCCCGCCGTTTCTCCTTGCAGCCATTCCGGTTTGAGCCGCGGCGGCTCATTCGCCGGCGTATCCAGAAAGGCGCGCGAATTGAGCCGCATGAGGCTGCGATAGCCCTCAGGCCGAGCCGCCAGAAGCACGATACGCGCGCGTTCGGGTTGGGCGTTTCCGTTGCAAGGCCCGTGATCGCTGTCGCCGAAATCAAGGGCGAGCGCGCAGCCGATGATCGGCTGAATGCCGTATCCGGAGAGTTTTTCCGAAAATTCCAGCGCACCGAACATGTTGTCAGTGTCTGTTAACGCGAGCGCCGGCTGACGGTCGGCTTTCGCTAATTCGGCCAGACGCGCGATGGTGAGCGCGCCTTCCAGCAGCGAATAGGACGAGTGCACGTGCAAGTGCACGAAATCGAGACCAGCCACGGGTGATTCCTTGTTACGCCCAGAGTGGGGACGACGTGCTGGCCTGTCCACCGTTCGCTGGCAAGGCGATCAACCTTTCCCCGTCATCCTGCGCGCGTCATCTAGCTCGACGCGGCAGGTCGCGCCTCAGGGCGACGGACGGAGACCGTCAAAGATTGCCAAGCACCTGGGTCCAGATAGCGATCATTCCGATAAACAACGATAGCGAAGCTAGCGCTGCGGCTTCCTGAAACACGGCCTTCAACATGGCTTCCCTCCCCGGAACAGAGAGGGAACATAGTTCAGTGTTTGTTCCAAAGTCAAGCTGCTGATCTTCTGACGGATATATAAATAAAATCAGTAGTTTATTGAGTTATCCTCAAAATATAGACGGCGGAATTTAAGCCATCTCGACGATTTTTCCTTCGCGCAATGTCACACGTCGGTCCATGCGGGCGGCAAGATCCATATTGTGGGTCGCAATGATGGCGGCCAATCCAGAGGCCTTCACCAACTGGGATAGGGCACGGAAAACGTGCTCGGCCGTGTGCAGATCGAGGTTTCCGGTCGGTTCATCAGCCAAAAGGACGCGAGGAGCATTGGCGACCGCACGGGCAATCGCCACCCTCTGCTGTTCACCGCCGGACAGCTCTGAAGGCCGGTGACTGAGCCGGCGGCCCAGCCCCAGATACTCAAGCAGCTCGACGGCGCGGCTCCTGGCCTCGACGCGCGTCAGCCCACGGATCATCTGCGGCAGCAAAACGTTTTCCAGCGCCGAGAACTCCGGCAAGAGGTGGTGCGACTGGTAGACGAAGCCGATCTCGTTGCGGCGAATTCGGGTCCGCTCATGATCGGCCAGGATCGCGGTCGAACGGCCCTCGATATAGACGTCCCCATGGTCGGCATGCTCGAGCAGGCCGGCGATATGCAGCAGCGTTGACTTACCGGCGCCCGAGGGCGCCACGAGCGCAACCGACTGTCCGGCCCAGAGCGCCAATTCGACCCCGCTGAGCACATGCAGGGTCTCATCGCCCTGCCGGTAGTGCCGCTCTACGTCATGCAGGAACAGGATCGGGACGGCCTCCTCCTGCCGCGGCTGCGGCGGCTGTTGCTGCCGCTGGACCATTTGCACCTTGGCGGCGGTGAACGCCTCACTCATAGCGCAGCGCCTCCACCGGATCGAGACGCGCAGCGCGCCATGACGGATAGAGCGTCGCAAGGAGCGAAAGCACGAGCGCCATTATTACGACCGCCGTCGTCTCTCCCGAATCCATGTCGGCCGGCAGATGCGAAAGGAAATAGAGTTCGGGCGAGAACAGTTCGGTATTGGTGAGCCAGGACAAAAATTGCCGGATATTCTCGATGTTAAGACAAACGATGACACCGAGCATGAATCCAACAATGGTGCCAACCACCCCGATAGATGCGCCGGTGATCAAGAACACGCGCATGATCGCACCCTGGGTCGCGCCCATAGTACGCAAGATCGCAATATCCTGACCCTTGTCCTTCACCAGCATGATCAAGCCGGACACGATATTCAGCGCGGCAACAAGAACAATAAGCGTCAAAATCAGGAACATCACATTGCGCTCAACCTGCAGCGCGTTGAAGAATGTCGCGTTGCGCTGACGCCAGTCGATCATGAAAATCGGACGCTGCGCGGCATCCTGCACCGACTTGCGATAACGATCAACGCGGTCGGGATTGTCCGTATAGATCTCAATGGCAGTGACGTCGCCGGCCCTGTTGAAATAGGCCTGCGCCTCCTTGAGCGGCATGAACACCATGGCGTTGTCATATTCAGACATGCCTATCTCAAACACGGCGGCAATCTTGTAGACCTTGATACGCGGGGTCGTGCCCATCGGAGTGACCGCGCCGCGCGGCGCGACAAGCGTGATATTGTCGCCTGAGCGCAGCGAGAGCTGGTCGGCCAGCCTTCGCCCGATCGCAACGCCCTGCTCGTCGTCGAACCCTTTGAGCGAACCTTGCTTGATGTTGTTGGCGACGGAGGGAAGCTTTTCCAGGTCCATCAGCCGAATGCCGCGTATCAATACGCCGCCCGCATTGAACGGCGACGACGCAAGCGCCTGCCCTTCGACAATCGGCGCAGCGAGTCGGATGCCCTGAACACCGGCGACACGGGCCGCCACCTCTTCCCAGTCTGTGAGAGGCTTTTCTAACGGTTGAATGAGGAGGTGACCGTTAAGGCCGAGAATCTTATCGAGCAGCTCCTTTCGGAAACCGTTCATTACCGCCATGACGATGATGAGCGTGGCAACGCCCAGCATGATGCCTAGGAAGGAAAACCCGGCGATCACCGAGATGAATCCTTCCTTACGCCGTGCGCGCAAATAGCGCAGCGACAGCATCCATTCGAACGGCGAGAAGGGCCGCGTCCCGTTGGGCTCGGTCATTGAAGATTGGTCCCGCGCTCGACTGTTCACATCGATTCTGGCGGATTCGTGCCGAAGGCGCGAGAGCAAAGCCCTTGTCAACACACAGGATTATTGGGACAGACTGTCAGCGTGAGAGCAAATCGAGCGCAGCCGCAGGGCTGAGGTTCTCCCGGCTGCCATCAGCACGCTTTTTGACCTCCACCTTACCCTCTGCCAGCCCGCGCGGGCCGACCAGCACCTGATAGGGAATTCCAATCAAGTCTGTGGCGGCGAATTTGGCGCCGGGACGCTCATCAAGGTCATGATAGAGCACCTCAATTCCCTTCATGGTGAGGTCGCGGTAAAGCTGCTCGCTGGCAGCATCGGTATCTGACGCGCCCTGCTTCAGGTTCAGGATGGCCACCTTGAAGGGCGCTACCGGCTCCGGCCAGATGATGCCGGCATCGTCATGGGATGCCTCGATAATAGCGGCAACCAGCCGGCTCGGCCCTATTCCATAAGAGCCCATGTGCACCGGCGCTTCCTTGCCGTCATGTGTCGCCACCACGGCCTTCATGGGGTCAGAATATTTCGTTCCGAAATAGAAGATGTGGCCGACCTCAATGCCGCGCGCCGACACCTGCTTGTCGGACGGCACTTTAGCGAAGGCAGCAGCATCGTGCATGTCCGAAGTCGCGGCATACTGCGACGTCCATTTGCTGACGATGCCCTGCAGGCCCGCGATATCGTCGAAATTGGTGTCAGCCGCTGGCACGGCCATGTCGAGATAGTCCTTGTGACAGAAAACCTCCGATTCACCGGTCTGCGCGAGGATAATGAACTCGTGCGAGAGATTTCCACCGATCGGACCTGACTCCGCGCGCATTGGGATCGATTTCAATCCCATGCGCGCGAACGTACGAAGGTAAGCGACAAACATCTTGTTGTATGAATGTGTGGCGCCTGCCTGATCGAGATCGAAGGAGTACGCATCTTTCATCAGGAATTCGCGTCCGCGCATCAGTCCGAAACGCGGACGCACTTCATCGCGGAATTTCCATTGGATGTGATAGAGATTGAGTGGGACGTCCTTGTATGAGCGCACGTAAGCGCGGAAGATTTCGGTGATCATTTCTTCGTTGGTCGGACCATAGAGCATCTCGCGTTCGTGACGATCTTGGATGCGCAGCATTTCCTTGCCGTAGGCTTCATAGCGCCCACTCTCGCGCCAGAGCTCGGCTGACTGGATCGTCGGCATCAGGAGCTCGATCGCGCCCGATCGGTTTTGCTCCTCGCGGACGATCTGGCAAATTTTCTGTAACACGCGAAATCCGAGCGGCAGGAAAGCGTAGATGCCCGCGGCCTCCTGTCGCATCATGCCGGCGCGCAGCATCAGCCGATGTGAGACGATCTCAGCCTCTTTCGGCGTCTCGCGGAGGATGGGCAGAAAAAAGCGGGACAGGCGCATGGATTTCTTGGAAGATTCGCGGATGACGAGGTCAGAGAAAGCGGATCGGCTGCAAAAACACAAGGGCCCGGCCGCTTTTTCGGGAATTTATCGAGGGTTGCGGCATCTATATCCATGTTAGGCTGGTCCTGAGGGATCGAAGCAAGCATGCGAACGGGCATCAGACAGTTTCTGAGCATGGCGTCTGCCTTTGCGATCGCCATGCATACCGTGTTGTGGGTCGCCGTTGCGCCGCTCGCTGCGATTCAGGTTATCGACCCCTTCACCGTCATCTGTCACAGCGAAACGTCCGCGCCGGCTGAACAGGCGCTAGGGCACGGTCCTGCCGCGCCAGGGCACGCCTGCGATCACTGCAATCTATGCAGTGCCGTTGCACCCCCAACCGCACCCGTTACCGCGCTGACTGCCCGGTTCGAGCCCGTGCGTACATTGGGCATCCTGCGTCCGGTCAACGTCCTCCGGCGCGATGACGTTGCTGCCGATCCGAAGCTCGCCCGAGGTCCTCCGGCTTTCGTCTGACGCAAGTGGCTGCCAGTGCGCAGCGAGTTAATGCCGTCACACGATCTGGAGTTCTTCCATGTTCAAGAATTCATGGCCTTTGGCCATGCTCGCGGCTCTGGCGGCTCCAACGACGATTGCACGCGCGCACGAGATCGTCGGCAATCGGTTCTTCCCCGCGACGCTCGCTATCGACGACCCCGGGGTCAACGACGAACTGTCCATACCGACCATTTCGATGTCGAAAACCGGCGACGATCCTTCTTTCAAGCAGCTGGACGTCTCGGGAGAGTTCTCAAAACGCCTCACCGAGGATTTTGCCGTGTCCTTCGCGACCACATGGTCACGGCTTTACGCGCCGGCAGGACCCAACATGACTGGCGCCCAAGGATTCCAGAATCTGGAGACGACGTTCAAATATCGCTTGTTCAAGAACCCCGAACATGAATTCGTGATGTCAGTCGGGCTGGAGATCGAATGGGGCGGCAGCGGGGCGCAAGGCGTCGGCTCCGAGCGTTTCGCGGTCTACACGCCGACGCTCTATTTCGGCAAAGGCTTTGGCGATCTGCCTTCCAGCCTGAATTGGGCGCGGCCTTTCGCCATCACCGGGCAGGTCGGCTACTCGATTCCGGGCGTCTCAAAGACCACCACCGCGACAATAGATCCCGACACCGGTGAACAGAGCGTCGACACCGAATTCAATCCACGCATGCTCAACTGGGGCGCGACGCTCCAGTACAGCATGCCTTACCTGAAATCCGCCGTTGTCGATCTCGGTTTGCCGAATTTCGTGAATCGTTTGATTCCGATTGTCGAAGCTTCAATGCAGACGCCAGTTTCGAACACGGCAACCTCCGGTACCGTGACAACGGGTACGATCAATCCCGGCCTGATCTACGTCGGCAATACTTATCAAATCGCGGTCGAAGCGATGATCCCCGTCAACCGGCAAAGTGGCACCAGCGTTGGCATCATGGGACAGTTGCACTTCTACCTCGACGATATCTTTCCAACCACCATTGGGCGGCCGATTTTCGGAAGCGGCATCGCCTCAGGGAGGCCGAACTTCGGTCGCTAGTCATGCGCACTATCTTTACAATTGTCATTCTTCTGTCCGCAGCGACAGGCTCGGCGTTCGCACACGCGCATCTCGATCACGCTACGCCAAAGGTCGGAAGTACGGTCGCACAATCGCCCAAGGAGGTTGTGCTTTGGTTTACCGAGAAACTCGAGCCGGCCTTCAGTTCCATCGAAGTGCGCAATGAGCAAGGTGCAGCTGTAAGTATGGGCAAGGCCACGGTCATCGGCGACCGCACTCAGTTGCGCGTGCCGCTTAAAGCTTTGCCGCCGGGATCCTATAAGGTGATCTGGCGTGTACTGTCCGTGGACACTCATCGGACCCAGGGCGACTTCACATTCCGCGTCGGTCAATAGCGACCGGCGCGCCGGGGACCTCCCGTGATAGCGGATCCGTTGATGCTCGCACGCGGTGTTCATATTGCCGCGACGTTATTGGCGTGCGGAACGATCGCTTTTGCCGTAATTATAGCAGAGCCGGCGGGCGCGAAGGTTCGAGCTAGCTTCGCGGCACTTCGACACCAGCTCACTGTACTGACATGGTTCGCGCTCGCCCTAACGATATTGTCGGGCGCGGCCTGGTTGGTGCTGTTAGCGTCCGACATTCTCGGTGCATCCATTACCGATGTCTGCCTGCACGGCGGCGCCTGGCCGGTGTTATTCGATACACGCTTCGGCTTGGTGTGGTGCGTCCGACTGGTACTCGCTCTGTTGCTCGGTGTCTTGATATGTCAGCCAGCGACGCGGGGCTTGCAGCTTGCCGCAGCCGCCGCCTTGATCGCCCTGCCCGCCTTGGTCGGTCACGCCGGCGCATCGCCGGGAATGGCTGGAAACTTTCACCTCGTTTCCGACATGGTGCATTTGCTTGCGGCCGGTGCATGGCTCGGCGGTTTACCGGCGTTTGCGCTGCTGCTGGCGCGGGCACGCTCGGAGCCCGGCTGGGACGATGTTGCAGTGACCGCGACGCGCCGCTTCTCGGTTGTTGGCATCCTGAGTGTCGGCGGTTTGCTGGCGAGCGGGCTCACCAACAGCTGGTATTTGCTGAGCGGACCCCGTGATCTCGTGACAACGGACTATGGACGGCTGGTCGCACTCAAGATCGGCCTCTTCGCGGCCATGGTCACCCTTGCCGCCGTGAACCGCTTTTACCTGACGCCACGACTCCCAGAGCGATCGGCCCTGCGCGCCCTTCTACGCAACAGCATCGCCGAAATCGGTCTCGGTCTGTGCGTGGTGCTGTTCGTCGCTATCCTCGGGACCCTGCCGCCGGCCGCGCATATACATCCGACGCCTGCGGATATCCCACCTAATGCCGCTTTCGTGCACATCCATGCGCCGGAAGCCATGGCCGACGTGACCGTCGACCCTGGCCGCGCGGGGACCGCTCAAGTTACCATACGCGTGGTGCGCGAGGACTTCTCGCGTTTCCCGGCAAAAGATGTACGGCTGGTACTCGAACCACCGAGTCCCGGCAGCCGAAAGCTCGAACGGGACGCAATTGAACAGAGCGATGGGTCTTGGGGCGTTAATGGTATTCCGCTTGCGGAAGCTGGCATATGGACCGTGCGGGTTATCGTTACACCGAGCAAAGGGGAGCCGATTCCGCTCGACGCCCCAATCGTAATCGAGCGCTGATGTCACAAATGCTGGTGACAGCCTTCGGATGATCGGCTAGCGTCGCGTCAGTCCGTATGAGCGGATCCGGGGGCAACACCGGTTCCAGACCTGCGGTCCAAGTCTTGGGAGGGAAGCAAGTCCTGGCGCGATAATCGCAGCCAACCCGGAAAACGAACAACTGCCGGGGACAAGGACTCTATCAACGCGACGAGCAGGGCTTTCGTGCCCTGCTCTTTTTTTTGCAGCCGAGTACCTGGACTAGCGGCGCGATGGGCCGGAAATTGCCATCAGCAGGTCATACGGAATAAGGCCTTGCGAGTAGGCCGCGTACAAAATTCCAAAGATCACTGTAGCGACCAGCGTGGTCCAGCCGAGCTTGCTCCAAACCCGGTGTATTGACGGCGCTCCAGGATCGGTGCCCGGCACAACCTCGCCGCTTTCCTCCTGATTGCGTACGCCCCAGGGCAGCACAGCGAACAGCGTCACCCACCAGATCAAAAAGTAAATTGCGATGACGGTGCTGGTGCTCATAGTGCGGTTCGTGGTTTCACGCCTGCTCTAGTTCGACCAGCGTGCCGCAAAAGTCCTTCGGATGGAGAAACAAAACGGGTTTGCCGTGGGCGCCAATTTTCGCCTCGCCGTCGCCAAGCACGCGCGCGCCCTGCGCTTTGAGAGTATCACGGGCAACGCGGATGTCGGGTACTTCGTAGCAGACGTGATGGATACCGCCGTCGGGATTCTTCTCCAAGAACTTGGCGATTGGCGAATTCTCCCCCAACGGCTCTAGCAGCTCAATTTTGGTGTTGGGCAAGGTAATGAATACCGTGGACACACCGTGCTCGGGCTGCGGCACCTTTGCCGAAACATCGGCGCCTAAGGTGTCACGGTAGACCTTGGACGCCTTGGCAATGTCGCGCACCGCGATGGCAACGTGGTTGAGACGACCGATCATGTAACCCTCTCGTGTTCCGGACGTGCCGCGTTGCGCCTGGGAAAAGTTGCAAGCTGCGCCATCATACCGTCAAGACATGAACATGGCACATCGGCTTCTTGCCCCAGCGCTGGGCAACCGCCGCGCGGACGGCACGCCGCAGCGCTTCGGCGACAGACTCCGGGTCCCGTCTTCGGCCACGCGGCAGTGACTCGAACGTTTCGATCAGCGCATCTTGCACCGCCTCGTACATGGATTCGCCGTCGCGGTCCCGTTCCGGAATGCCGATCAGATCGAGGGACGGATCGTCCACCATCTCGCCTTTGTCGGTAATGGCAATCGCAACAGAAACGGCGCCCGCAAAGCTCAGCCGCTTGCGGTCAGCGACTGTGCGCGTATCGGCATCGACCAGCAGGATGCCATCCTTGTAAATCCGTCCGGCTGGGACCTCATCGATCGTGCGGACCTGTGGCGACAGTTGCACCAGATCGCCATTGCGGCATTGCACGACTTCGCGGACGCCGCAGCGGCGAGCAAGCGCGGCGTGCTCGTGAAGGTGCAGTGCTTCACCATGGACGGGAATAACGATCTTCGGTTTGACCCAACCGATCAGCTCTTCGAGCTCCGCGCGCCGCGGATGGCCTGAGACATGCACCAAATGGGTGCGATCGGATATCACTTCGATCCCCTGCTCGATCAGCAGATTGATGACTCGCCCGACCGCCTTCTCGTTGCCGGGGATGGTGCGGGCGGAATAGATCACCAGGTCGCCAGGCGAAAACGTTACTTCAGGGTGCTGATCCTCTGCGATGCGCGAAAGCGCTGCGCGCGGCTCTCCTTGACTGCCGGTACAGAGCGCCACGACCTTGTTCGGCGGCAGATAGCCGTAAGCATCAACAGGGCGGAAATCCTGTACCCCTTCGAGATAACCAGTCTCACGTGCAATTTGCACCACGCGGTCCATGGCACGGCCAATGATCACCACCTCACGGTCAGCGGCCCTCGCAGCATCGGCAACCGAGCGCAGACGCGCGACATTGGAAGCGAATGTTGTCACCGCCACTCGTCCGCGCGCGTTTTTGACAAGCTGTGCAATCGTTTTCGCAACATCCGCTTCCGAGGGCGAACGGCCTTCACGTACGGCATTCGTGGAATCACCTACCAGTGCGAGGCACCCCTCTTCGCCGAGCGCACGCAATTTTTTCTCATCAGTGGGGTCACGCAGAATCGGTGTTGGGTCAATTTTCCAATCGCCCGTGTGCAGCACGGTGCCGCCAGGCGTACGGATGATGAGCGCATTCGATTCAGGAATCGAATGCGCCATGGTCACCAGCTCGATATCGAACGGCCCGACGTTGAACCGGCTGCCAAGTGCAACGACATTCACGGGGATTTTAGGCGCACCAGGCTCACCCGCACATTTGGCTTCGAGCAACGCAGCTGTGAACGGCGTGGCATAAATTGGCAGCTTCAGCCGGGGCCACAGGTCAAGCAAAGCGCCAAAATGATCCTCATGGGCGTGGGTGAGCACGAGCCCGGCAAAGTTTTTACGCTCTTCCGTTAGGTATCGAATGTCAGGCAGAATCAGATCGACGCCGGGCAGATGTTCCTCTGCCGCGAACGACACGCCGAGATCGACCGCAAGCCAGCTTCGGTGACGCTCATCGCCGATGCCATAGATCGATAAGTTCATACCGATCTCGCCGACTCCGCCAAGCGGCGCGAACACGAGGTCCTGGGGCGCAGCCATCAGCGATCACCGAAGCTGAAAACTTCGCCGGCGGTAATTTTGGTCACGCCGCTGTTCTGCGCGAGCAATAGCTGGCCATTCTCATCAAGGCCCTCAAAGCGGCCAGAAAGCTCCCGGCCGGGCAGTCGGACCTGCAGCGCCTCGCCGAGACCGGCTGCGCGTTTGAGCCAATCGGTGCGGATAGCGGCAAAGCCTTGCCCGCGTCTCCATTGCGCAAAACGCGTCTCCATGGCCGCTGACAGTGCGGCAAACAGTACGTCGGGAACGACCAGCGCACCCATGGCAGCAAGATCTGTCGCAGGATAGGTCGTGTCATTCGGGTGGGCGCCGCAATTGACGCCAAACCCGATCGCCACCGCGAAGACGGGCTCGCTTTCACCTTCGATCAAAATGCCGGCGACTTTCGCCCTCTCGGCGAGCAAATCATTCGGCCACTTTACCTTCAGCAACGGCCCGAGCTGCGGCGCGCAGGCCGCGACAGCGTCGTGCAGCGCCAGTGCAGCTACAAACGACAATTGGGGCGCCTGCGTGGGCGGCGAAGGCTCGCTCAGCAATAGTGTGGCGTGAAGATTGCCCGGCGGCGATTCCCATCGACTGCCACGACGACCGCGGCCTGCGCTTTGGTTCGTGGCGGTGATCCACAACGGGCCACATTCACCGGCGCGCGCCAGCGCCAGCGCCTCGGCGTTGGTGGAGCCGAGCGTTTCGTAGGCTATGTGCCGGACCCCCGCCAGGCCCGTGGCTTCGCGGTTCATTCCGTCTGCACGTCAGAACAAGGACTTCGCTGCCACCGTCGCTGCGCCAACAAGCGGCGCCGGATAAGCGAAGAACAGGATGTTGGCGAGGCCCGACACGCCCAAAACCAAACGCAGCAGGATCGGCATGCGCTGAAAGCCCTGCACCGGCTCGTCGAAATACATGATCTTGACGATTGCCAGATAGTAGTAGGCGCCAACCACGCTGCTCACCACGCCAATGACCGCGAGCGTAAAAAGTCCCGCCTTGATAGCGGCGAGGAAGACATAAAATTTCGCAAAGAAACCAGCGAGCGGCGGAATGCCGGCAAGCGAAAACAACAGAACACCCAGAAAGAAGGCCATCGTCGGATGCGTGCGCGCGAGGCCCGCGAGATCGCCAATATTTTCCACCAGCAGGCCGTCACGCCGCATGCTCAAGATCACGGCGAACGTGCCGAGCGTCATCGCGACATAGATGCTCATATAGACCAGCACGCCCTGCACACCCTCGGGCGTCCCGGCGGCAAGACCGACCAGCGCGTAGCCCATGTGACCGATCGACGAGTAGGCCATCAGCCGCTTGATGTTGCGCTGACCGATGGCGGCGAAAGCTCCCAGCACCATCGATGCAATCGAAACGAATACGACGATCTGCTGCCATTCATGGGTAATGCCGGGAAATGCCACAACGGTGGCGCGCGCAAAGATGGCAATGCCGGCAACTTTCGGCGCCGCCGCGAAGAAAGCCGTGACGGGCGTCGGCGCTCCCTCGTAGACGTCCGGCGTCCACATATGGAAGGGCACCGCGGAAATCTTGAAGCAGAAGCCGACGAACAGGAACACCAGGCCGAATATGAGACCAACGCTGGCGCCGCCCTGCGTCGCCTTGGCAATCCCGCCAAAATTGACGGTGCCGGTACAGCCGTGGATCAGCGAAGCACCCTAGAGCAGCATCCCCGAGGAGAGCGCGCCAAGGACGAACTATTTCAAACCTGCCTCGGTCGATCGCACGGTCTCGCGATTGGACGCCGCTATCACATAGAGCGGCAGGCTCATCAGTTCCAGCCCGAGATAGAGCGCGATCAAATCGGAGGCCGAGATCAGCATCAGCATGCCAAGCGTCGCAAGCAGGAACAGTGCGCCGTATTCGAATTTCTGCTGCTTTTCCAGCGTCAGATAGTCCAGCGACAGCAATAGCGCGCCCGCCGAACCGACGAGCGTCAAAATTTTGAGAAAGCGCGCGTAATCGTCAACGAGGAAACTGCCGCCGAACATCGAATGTGGACCGGCTGGCACCGCGACGAGAGCAGCCCCAGCCGCCACCAGAATGATCACGCACCAGCCATTGACTATTGCGGAGCTGCGCTCGCCGACCATCACGCCGACCATCAGCATCAGCATGGCACCGCACGCCAGGATCAGCTCCGGCAGCAGCGGCATCAGATCTTGCAGGGCGGGATACTGGCTCATGGGGCCTGCTGCGCCAGTAACGCGGCAGTCTTGGCCGCGGCGATAGCGTGGTTGTAGTTGTCGAGGAGCTGGGCCACCGACGCTGCCGACATGTCGAGCACCGGCTTGGGCACCACGCCGAACAGGATGGTGAGAACGACCAGAGGCGCAAAGATGACGGTTTCGCGCCAACCAATGTCGCGGATCCCTTCGAGTGAAGGCTTGAGATTGCCGAAAATCATCTTCCTGTAGAGCCAGAGCGCATAGGCCGCAGACAAGATGACGCCCAGGGTCGCGAGGGTGGCAACCGGTACGTTGATCTTGAACGTACCGATCAGTGACAGGAATTCTCCGATGAAGCCCGACGTGCCTGGCAGGCCGACATTGGCGAGGGTGAATACCATGAACACAAAGGCATAAAGCGGCATGCGGTTGACCAACCCGCCATAAGCCGCGATCTCGCGCGTATGCATGCGGTCGTAGACGACGCCCACGCAAAGGAACAACGCGCCCGAGACGATGCCGTGCGAGATCATCTGAAAAATGCCACCGGCGATCCCCTGCGCTGTCGCGGCAAAGATACCCATCGTGACGAAGCCCATATGCGCCACGGATGAATAAGCGATCAGCTTCTTCACGTCCTCCTGCATCAAGGCGACGAGCGACGTGTAGATGATGGCAACGACCGAGAGCGTGAAGATCAGTGGCGCAAATTCATGACTGGCCGCCGGGAACATCGGCAGCGAGAACCGTAGGAATCCGTAGCCACCCATTTTCAAAAGGATCGCGGCAAGGATAACCGAGCCTGCTGTCGGCGCTTCGACATGCGCGTCGGGCAGCCACGTGTGCACCGGCCACATCGGCATCTTCACCGCGAACGAGGCGAAAAAGGCAAACCACGCCCATTTCTGCAAACCGAGCGGGAAGCCATGGCGCAACAGGGTCGCGATATCGGTGGTGCCCGCGTCCCAATACATCGCCATGATGGCGAGCAACATCAGCACCGAGCCGAGCAGCGTGTAGAGAAAGAATTTAAAGCTCGCATAGACGCGGCGCGGCCCGCCCCAGACGCCGATGATCAGGAACATCGGGATCAGGCCACCTTCGAAGAACAGATAGAACAGCACCAGATCGAGCGCCGCGAAGGTGCCGACCATCAAGGTTTCCAGTACCAGAAAGGCGATCATGTATTCCTTCACGCGCGTCTGGATCGCGGTCCAGCTGGCGAGAATGCAGATCGGCATCAGCCCGGTGGTGAGAATCACGAAGGGCAAAGAAATGCCGTCCACGCCCATGTGATAGGAGGCGATGCCAAGCCAGTTATGCTTTTCGACGAATTGGAATTCCGCCGAAGTGGCGTCAAAGCGCCAGACCATCACAAGCGAAATGGCAAAGGTCACCAGCGTCGCCCACAGCGCCACCCATCGCGCAGTACCACGTGCCAACCGCTCGTTTCCGCGCACGAGCAATGCGACCAGCAGCGCACCCAGCAGCGGGAGAAAAGTGACGACGGAGAGGATCGGCCAATTCATTAACGTGTCCCCGCCGCAAACATGAACCACGTGATAAAGGCTGCCGCGCCGATCAGCATCGCGAAGGCGTAGTGATAGAGATACCCGGTCTGTAGCCGCACGACGTTGCGTGTGACGTCGAGCACGCGCGCTGACACGCCATCCGGCCCGAAACCGTCGATCAGCCAACCGTCACCGCTCTTCCAGAGCAGGCGGCCGAGCCACTTGGTCGGTTTGACGAAAATCAAATCGTAAAGTTCATCGAAGTACCATTTGTTGAGCAGGAACTGGTAGAGCAGCGGCTGTTGGCGGGCGAGTTCGACCGGAATGTCGGGACGCCGGATGTAAAAATGCCACGCGATCACGAATCCGATCGCCATCATGACGGTCGGCAAAATGGCAATCTGTAACGGAACGTGATGCATCTCTTCCAACACGTGGTTGGATTTCGCGAAGGTCAGCGACTCCCGGAAAAAGCCCTCGACCCCATGGCCGGCAAAGATTTCCTTGAACGGCAGACCGGCAAGCACTGAACCAGCGGCGAGGAAGCCCAGCGGTATCAGCATCACCATCGGGCTTTCATGCGCATCCTTCCAGTGCTTGCGATCGTGCGGCTCGCCATGGAATGTCTTGAAGATCAGCCGCCAGGAGTAGAACGATGTCAGCATTGCGGCAGCGACCGTACAGATGAACGCATATAGCGCCATCGGATTCGTGCCGACGAACGCGGCCTCGATGACAGCGTCCTTGGAGAAATAACCGGCAGTGAGCGGGAAGCCGGTCAGCGCCAGCGTGCCGATCAGCATGACAACGTAGGTATACGGAATGCGATCCTTCAGTCCGCCCATGTTTCGGATGTCCTGCTCGTGATGCATGGCGTGAATTACCGAGCCGGAGCCGAGAAACAACAGGGCTTTGAAGAACGCATGGGTAAACAGGTGGAACATGCCGACCGAATAGGCCCCCACCCCCATCGCCACGAACATGTAGCCGAGCTGCGAGCACGTCGAATAAGCGACGATGCGCTTGATATCGTTTTGCACCAGACCAATCGTGGCGGCGAACAATGCAGTCGTGGCGCCGATGAGCGTGACAAACATCTGCGCGTTCGGCGCGAGCTCGAATAGCGGTGATAACCGCGCCACCATAAACACACCGGCGGTGACCATGGTGGCGGCATGGATCAACGCCGAAACGGGAGTCGGGCCTTCCATGGCGTCGGGCAACCAAGTGTGCAGCAGGAACTGCGCAGACTTGCCCATTGCGCCCATGAAGAGGAACAGGCACGTGATCGTGAGCGCGTCGACTTGCCAGCCGAAGAAGTTAATCGTCTTGCCGGTAAGTGAGGGCGCCTGCGCGAACACCGTGTCGAAATCGATTGCGCCGGTGAGCATGAACACCGCAAATATCCCGAGCGCAAAACCGAAATCGCCGACGCGATTGACGATGAAGGCCTTGATCGCCGCGGCATTCGCTTCCGGCTTGTGGTACCAGAAGCCGATCAGGAGGTAGCTCGCGAGGCCGACGCCTTCCCAACCGAAATACAGCTGCACAAGATTGTCCGCCGTCACCAGCATGAGCATGGCGAAGGTGAACATCGACAGATAGGCGAAGAAGCGCGGCCGGTACGGATCCTCGTTCATGTATCCGATGGAATAAAGATGCACAAAGGCCGACACCGTATTGACGACCACGAGCATTACGGCGGTCAGGGTGTCGATTCGTAACGACCACTCGACATTGAGATCGCCGGCGGTCATCCAGGTGAAGACCGGGATGCGCATGTCGTGATGGTAGAAGCCGACGTCAACAAAAGCGATCCATGACAGGATCATGCAGATCAACAAAAGCGTGGTCGTGATGAGCTCGGCGGTGCGTGAGCCCACGGCGGCCGGTTCGTGCGTCTCCTCTTCGTGATGAGACGAGTGAATAACCGCACCGCCGTGCACGCCTGGTCCGCCGTGGTGCGCGCCGTGGTCGGCCGTGGCGTCTTCTGCGCCCGCAACTGGACCTTTGCCGGGAAAACGAGCGCGCGCGCCGGCGAGCGCGATAATTCCCGCAAGAATGGCCCCTAGCAAAGGCAAAAAGACGATCGCGTGATGATACATCTTCAGCCCTTCATCAGATTGATGTCTTCGACGGCGATCGAGCCGCGATTGCGGTAAAATACCACCAGAATGGCCAGCCCAATCGCCGCTTCCGAAGCGGCGACAGTAAGCACCAGCAATGCGTAAATTTGCCCAACGATGTCGCCAAGGTGGGTCGAGAACGCGACCAGGTTGATGTTCACCGCGAGCAAGATCAGTTCGATCGACATCAGAATGATGATGACATTCTTGCGGTTCAGGAAAATGCCGAAAATCCCGAGCGTGAACAGGATCGCGGCGACCGCGAGATAGTGACCGAGGCCAATGGTCATATATTGCTCCCCAGCCCCTGTCCGGACCGCACTTTCACGATCTCGATGGAGGCGGCAGGCTCGCGCGCGACCTGGGTGCCGATATCCTGGCGGCGCACGCGCACACGGTGATGCAGCGTGAGCACAATGGCCCCGACCATCGCGACCAGCAGAATCATGCCCGCGGCTTCGAAGAAGTAGACATAACGTGTGTACAGGACCAGACCGATCGCCTCGGTGTTCGGAATTTTTGCAGGAATCGGCGCGGTGATCGCTTGCGGAATGCCTGCGCCGATGACCCAGGTCAGAGAGACAAAGAGCAGTTCACCAACAAAGATGCCGCCGATGACGATGCCGATTGGCAGGTATTGCAACACACCTTGCTTGAGCTCGGCAAAATCCACGTCGAGCATCATCACAACGAACAGGAACAGGACCGCGACCGCGCCCACATAGACCACGATGAGGATCATCGCGAGAAATTCGGCGCCCATCATCACGAACAGGCCGGCCGCATTGACGAAGGCGAGAATAAGAAACAGAACCGAATGCACGGGGTTGCGTGCCGCGATCACCATGACAGCGCTGGCCACGCAAATACCGGCAAAGAGATAAAAGAACAGTGCGGCGACAATCATCGGCGTTACCTGTACGGCGCGTCGAGCGCAAGGTTCTTGGCGATCTCACGCTCCCAGCGGTCGCCGTTCGCGAGCAGGCGCTCCTTGTCGTAGTACAGCTCTTCGCGCGTTTCAGTTGCGAACTCGAAATTTGGGCCCTCGACAATGGCGTCGACCGGGCAGGCTTCCTGGCACAACCCACAATAAATGCACTTCACCATGTCGATGTCGTAGCGCGTGGTGCGGCGAGTGCCGTCGTTGCGGCGCGGTCCGGCCTCAATGGTGATCGCCTGCGCCGGGCAAATCGCTTCGCACAGCTTGCACGCAATGCAACGCTCCTCGCCATTGGGATAGCGGCGCAACGCGTGCTCACCACGGAAGCGCGGTGAAATCGGTCCCTTCTCGAAGGGATAGTTGAGCGTGGCCTTCGGCTTGAAGAAGTAGCGCATCGCCAGCACGAAGCCGGTTACGAACTCCATCAGAAACAAGCCTTTGGCTGCGCGATCGAGCCTCATCGCATCCTCACTTCATCGCGCTGCTGGCCAGCGCGCCGTACTGAATGACGGCAGCGACGATCACCACCATGGCCAGCGACAGTGGCAGGAACACTTTCCAGCCGAGCCGCATGAGCTGATCGTAGCGATAGCGTGGAACCATGGCCTTGGCCATGGCGAACAGGAAGAACATGAACGACGCCTTGAGCGTGAACCAGATCACGCCCGGCACCCAGGTGAACGGTGGGTATGGCACCGGCGACAACCATCCGCCCAGGAACAGGATCGAAGCCATGGCGCACATGGTCCCAATCGCCACGTACTCGCCGAGCATGAACA
Source organism: Hyphomicrobiales bacterium (assembly GCA_027307405.1). Taxonomy (GTDB): domain Bacteria; phylum Pseudomonadota; class Alphaproteobacteria; order Rhizobiales; family Xanthobacteraceae; genus Pseudolabrys. Next base: position 20,730 of record DAHUXA010000008.1, read on the forward strand.
TCATATAAGGCGTGGAGCCGTACTCGACCATAAAGCCGGCGACAAGTTCCGATTCGGCCTCCACCAGATCGAAGGGCGGACGGTTGGTCTCCGCCAGTGCCGAGATGAAAAAGACCACGAACATCGGAAACAACGGCAGCCAATACCAGCCGAACACCCCGTAATTTCCGTTTTGCGCCTCGACGATCGCCGACAGATTCAACGAGCCAGCGCAGAGCAGTACCGTGATGATCACGAAGCCGATGGAGACTTCGTAGGACACCATCTGGGCCGCCGAGCGCAGCGCGGCGAGGAACGGATATTTCGAATTCGACGCCCATCCCGCCATGATCACGCCGTACACCATGAGCGAAGAGATCGCGAAGATGTAGAGCACGCCGACGTTGATATTGGCGATGACCCAATTCGCGTTCACGGGGATCACCGCCCAGGCGGCCAGGGCCAAGACGCAGGTGACAAGCGGCGCGAGCAGGAACACACCCTTGTTGGCGCCGGCGGGAATCACCGGCTCCTTGACCACGAACTTCAGCAGATCGGCGAAAGACTGAAACAGCCCCCACGGACCGACCACGTTCGGCCCGCGCCTGATCTGCACCGCCGCCCAGATCTTGCGATCAGCCAGCAGGATATAGGCGATCGCAACAAGCAGGATCACCAGCAGCAGCACCGACTGCGCCACAATGACGATCAAAGGCCAAAGGTAGGTCCAGAAGAAATCCATGGCCCTACTCCGCTGCCGTCTTTGTTGCCGCGTGCGCCAATGCAGAACATTCCGCCATGATGGCGGAGGCGCGCGCGATCGGGTTGGTGAAATAGAAGTCCGCGACCGACGGGCGTAAGTGCGCCTTCTCGGGTGTGCCGCCGAGTTTCGCGAGTTTCTTGATGTCGGCGGCGTCGCCCGCGGCAATGTGATCGATCCGCATCAGATGCGGATGCGCGGCGAACATTGCCTGCCGCAAAGTGCCGAGCGAGTCGTAGGGCAGTTTGTGGCCGAGTGCGTCGGAAAGGGCGCGCAGGATCGCCCAGTCCTCGCGCGCATCGCCGGGTGGGAACGCCGCGCGGTTCGCCATCTGAACACGGCCCTCGGTATTTACGTAAATCGTCGATTTTTCCGGGTAGGCGGCGCCGGGGAGGATTACATCGGCGCGATGCGCCCCGCGGTCGCCATGCGTGCCGATATAAACGACGAAAGGACCAGGCGCGACCTCGATCTCGTCCGCACCCAGCAAGAACAGCACATCGAGCCCGCCCGCCGCCATCTGCGCCGCATCGAGACCGCCTGCACCCGGCACCAGCCCGAGATCGAGCGCCGCGACGCGGGAAGCCGCTGTATGCAAGACGGAGAAGCCATTCCAGCCGTCTTTCAGCGCCCCTAACTCAATCGCCGCTTTTGCGGCAAGGGAAGCGACGGCTGCACCGTCCTTGCGTGCAAAAACGCCTGCGCCGACCAGAACAAGCGGCCGCTCGGCTGCCTTCAGGGCGTCAGCGAACTTGCTGCTGCCGAGGTCAGCAAGCGTCTCGGCGCCCGCACCGAGATAATCATAGCTATAAGTAAGGTCGGCCTTCTCTCCGATCAGGCCGATCGGGAAATTGCCGGCACGCCATCGCTTCCGAATGCGTGCGTTGAGCACCGCCGCCTCACGGCGAGGATTTGCGCCGATAATCAAAAGCGCATCAGCCTGTTCGATGCCGGCGATCGTCGCATTGAAAAGATACGAAGCACGGCCCCACCTCGGATCGATTGCCGAACCATCCTGGCGCGCGTCGACATTGGCGCTACTGAAGCGACCCAACAAATCCTTTATCGCGAACATCTCCTCTGCGCCGGCAAGATCGCCGATGATCGCGCCAATGCGCTTTCCGGTGGTTGCCCGCGCCTTGCGCACCACATTCGAGAATGCCTCGGCCCAGGACGCCGATTGAAGACGGCCGTTCACGCGAACATACGGTTGATCCAGCCGCTGCGTCCGCAAACCATCCACCACGTGGCGTGTCTTGTCGGAAATCCATTCCTCATTCACGTCCTCATTCGCGCGTGGAAGGATGCGCATCACTTCACGCCCGCGCGTGTCGATGCGGATGGCTGAGCCGACCGCATCCATCACGTCGACCGACTGGGTCTTGTTGAGTTCCCAGGGCCGCGCCGCGAAAGCATAGGGTTTGGACGTAAGTGCTCCGACCGGGCAGAGATCGACCACGTTGCTTTGCAACTCGGAGGTCATCGCATGTTCGAGATAGGTCGTGATCTCCATGTCTTCGCCGCGGCCGATGGCTCCAAGTTCCGGCACGCCGGCAACCTCGGTCGAGAACCGGATGCAACGCGTGCAGTGAATGCAGCGCGTCATGATCGTTTTCACCAAAGGCCCGATATATTTGTCTTCGACCGCGCGCTTGTTCTCCTGATAGCGGCTCGCGTCCACGCCATAGGCCATGGCCTGATCTTGCAGATCGCATTCGCCACCCTGATCGCATATCGGGCAATCGAGCGGATGGTTGATCAGCAGAAACTCCATCACACCTTCGCGCGCCTTCTTGACCATTGGCGTCTTGGTGTTGAGAGTTTTCGGCGAGCCGTCCTTGTTCGGCGGCAAATCCTTCACGCCCATCGCGCAAGACGCCTGCGGCTTGGGTATGCCCACAACCTCGATCAGGCACATCCGGCAATTTCCGGCGATCGAAAGGCGCTCATGGAAGCAGAAGCGCGGAATTTCCGCGCCGGCGGCTTCGCAGGCCTGGAGGAGTGTGTACTCCGGCGGAACGTCGATCTCTTTGCCGTCAACAATGACCTTGGTCATGCCACGTGCTCGTTTGCTCTTTCACTGCGCGCCGCCTTCCAAAGCTGCGCCCCCGGAATGCTCTCCCAGCCAAATGCATGTTCACTGGGTCCGCGCGCTCTCAGGTGATCGAGGCGCGCTACAGCTTCCGTCAAACCGGGGCGATGCCCGACGGATACCCACCACAGCACGAGCGGTGTCTCGATCGGCTCGAACCATTCAAGCCGGCGGCCAAAAAAGCGTCGGTGGAGTGTCTGCCATACGAAGCGCTCCAGTGCTTCGACGTTTTCCCAAACAGCAAGGTTCGGCAGAATGCGCGGATCGTCGTAAACGGTCATGTTCATGGCATGGCCGCTTTCGTCCTGCAGCCGCCAGACAAAGCCTTCGATCTTTTCCGCCAACCCGTTCACCCGTTCGACATTCTCGACGAACTCCGCCATGCGCGGATCGTCGAGCGGATAGCGTGTCCGCGCGATGTTGAACTGGGCGAGATGGTAAGCAGCTTTCGTCATGCTGCTGACTCGCTTGGCGCGCAGCGCGCCGTCTTCCACAGTTGTGCTGATGCGCTCGCCCAATCAAACGCATGATCGCTGGGACCGTGCTGCTTGAGATATTCCAACCGGCCAACCGCCTCCTCCACGCTCGGCAGATGGCCAACGGGCACCCACCACATCACGAAATACAGCGCGCCGAAATGCTCAAACCACTCCGCACGACGCCCGTAGAAACGTTTGTGGACAGTTTGATAAACAAACCGCTCGAGCGCCTCGACGCTTTCCCAAACGGACAAATTGATAGCGATGCGTGGGTCGGCGTAGGGCCGCGTGCTCGTGGAGTTGCCGCTTACGTCGATATAGCGCCAGACGAAGCCCGGTGTGCGCTCGGCCAACCCGTTCACCAACGCCAGATTGTTTGTGAAATCCGCCATGCGCGGATCGTCGACCTCGTAGCGAATCCGGCCGATATTCAGCTGTGCAAGGTGGTGGTCGAGCGGCTGCTCCATGGTTTTCACTCCGCCGCCTCGCGTACTGCGCCCTGCGTATGCGAATTGCGCGAATATTCGTCGATGCGCCGCTCGATCTCCGGCCGGAAGTGACGCAGAAGCCCTTGCACCGGCCAAGCGGCGCCATCGCCGAAGGCGCAAATGGTGTGACCCTCGATCTGCTGCGTCACCTGCATCAGCATGTCGATCTCGCGTTTTTGCGCACGCCCTTCGGCCATCCGGGTCAGCACGCGCCACATCCAGCCCATGCCTTCGCGGCACGGTGTGCATTGGCCGCAACTCTCGTGCTTGTAAAAATACGAGATGCGCGCCATGGCGCGGACAATGTCGGTCGACTTATCCATCACAATGACGGCTGCGGTACCAAGCGCTGATTTCTTGTCACGGCAACCGTCGAAATCCATCACCAGAGAGTCCGCCCAGTCCTTGCCCGCCGGGACAAGCGGCATGGATGAACCACCCGGGATGACCGCGAGCAGATTGTCCCAGCCGCCGCGCACGCCGCCGGCGTGGGTTTCCAACAGCTCACGCAACGGAATGCCCATAGCTTCTTCGACATTGCATGGCTTCTCGACGTGACCGGAGATACAGAACAACTTGGTGCCGGTGTTATTCGGACGGCCGATGCCGGCAAACCACGATGCACCGCGGCGCATGATGTCCGGCACGACCGCGATTGATTCCACGTTTTGTACTGTCGTCGGGCAACCATAGAGACCGACATTGGCCGGAAACGGCGGCTTCAGTCTCGGCTGACCTTTTTTGCCTTCCAGGCTTTCCAGCAGGGCGGTTTCCTCGCCGCAGATATAGGCGCCAGCACCGTGGTGGACGTAGAGATCGAAGTCCCAGCCGTTGACATTATTTTTGCCGATCAGTTTCGCTTCGTATGCCTCATCGATCGCCGCCTGCACGCGCTCGCGTTCACGAATGAATTCGCCGCGAACGTAGATGTAGCCAACGTTCGCGCCCATGGCGAAGCCCGCAATCAGGCAGCCCTCCACCAGCAAATGCGGATCGTGCCGCATGATCTCGCGATCCTTGCATGTACCCGGCTCGGATTCGTCGGCGTTAACGACCAAATACTGCGGTCGCCCATCCGATTTCTTCGGCATGAACGACCATTTCAAGCCAGTCGGAAACCCGGCACCGCCGCGCCCGCGCAAGCCTGAGGTCTTTACTTCTTCGATAATGGCGTCGCGGCCTTTCTCAAGAATGGCCTTCGTCCCGTCCCAGGCACCGCGCGCGCGTGCGCCTTTCAGGGCCCAGTCATGCTGGCCGTACAAATTTCGGAAGATGCGATCCTTGTCAGCGAGCATGACTCACGCCTTTTCCTTGAGCGTGGTCGCGCCACCGACCGGCGCTGATAGTTGCCGATCGATTTGCGGACCCGGTTTCACCTTTTTGCCCGCCGCGAGATCGTCGAGAATCTTGCCGAAGCTCTCGGCCGTCAGGTCCTCGTAGTAGTCGTAGTTGATCTGCGCCATCGGCGCGTTGACGCAGGCGCCGAGGCACTCGACCTCGACCCACGAAAACTTACCGTCTTTGGTGACCTCGCCCTGATCGCCGATCCGCTTGCGGCAAACTTTCTCGAGATCGTCGGCGCCGCGTAGCCGGCACGGCGTCGTGCCGCAAAGCTGCACGTGGAATTTGCCGACCGGCCAGAGATTGAACATCGTGTAAAATGTCGCAACCTCGAGCGCGCGGATATGCGCCATGCCGAGAAAGTCGGCGACATGGCGGATCGCCGCTTCCGGCAACCACCCGCCATGCTGCTCCTGCGCGCGCCACAGCAGCGGAATTATCGCCGACTGCTGGCGGCCTTCCGGATATTTGGTGGTTTCCTTCTTCGCCCAGGCAAGGTTGTCCTTGCTGAAGGAAAAATCCTTTGGCTGGATTTCGGGCGGCGCGAGGCGACGAACGCTCATCGGTCCACCTCGCCAAACACGATATCGATCGAGCCGAGAATCGCGGAGACGTCGGCCAGCATGTGGCCGCGGCAGAGAAAATCCATCGCGCTCAAATGCGCGAACCCGGGCGCACGGATCTTGCACTTGTAGGGTTTGTTGGTGCCATCGGCGACCAGGTAGACGCCGAATTCGCCCTTGGGGGCTTCGACGGCGGCGTATACCTCGCCGGCCGGCACATGGTAGCCCTCGGTGTAGAGCTTGAAGTG
>DAHUXA010000008.1:26689-44013 GCA_027307405.1 Hyphomicrobiales bacterium
GATTAGGGCTTCCATGGAACGTTTCATCTCGCCGCGTTTGGGCGGCACAATCTTGTGGTCGTCGACGGTGACGGGCCCCTGACCGGCCGGCGAGCGCAGCTTCTCCAGACACTGCTTCATAATCTTCGTCGACTGGCGCATCTCTTCCATACGGATGAGATAGCGGTCGAAGCAATCACCGTTCTTTCCGATGGGAATGTCGAAATCCATTTCGGAGTAGCATTCGTACGGTTGCGCCTTGCGCAGATCCCAGGCGGCACCCGAGCCGCGCACCATCACGCCGGAGAATCCCCAGTTCCAGGCATCGGAAAGCTTGACCACGCCGATATCGACATTGCGTTGCTTGAAGATACGGTTGCCGGTGAGCAATGCGTCGAGATCATCGACAACCTTCAGGAACGGGTCGCAGAAGGCATCGATGTCATCGACCAACTTCGGTGGCAGGTCCTGGTGAACGCCGCCGGGCCGGAAATACGCCGCGTGCATGCGCGAGCCGGAAGCGCGCTCGTAGAAAGCCATCAGCTTTTCGCGCTCCTCGAAGCCCCACAGAGGCGGGGTGAGCGCACCGACATCCATTGCTTGCGTTGTGACGTTAAGCAGATGGGACAGTAGCCGCCCAATTTCCGAATAAAGCACGCGGATCAACTGCGCGCGCTTGGGCACCTCGATGCCAAGCAGTTTTTCAACCGCAAGACAGAATGCGTGCTCCTGATTCATCGGCGCGACGTAGTCGAGCCGGTCAAAATAGGGCACCGCCTGCAAATAGGTCTTGTGCTCGATCAACTTCTCGGTGCCGCGATGAAGCAAACCGATGTGCGGATCCACACGCTCTACTACCTCGCCGTCGAGCTCGAGCACCAGGCGCAGCACGCCGTGGGCCGCCGGATGTTGCGGTCCGAAATTAATGGTGAAATTGCGCAGCGCGGTTTCAGCCATCAGCTCACCAGCTCCGCTGCCGATTTCGTCTTCTCTGCGACCTTGGCGTTGAAACGATCCCAGGCCACCACGACGCGCTCATGACGACCCTCGCCGATCAGGTCCAGGCCATCATGGGCACTGACCTTGAAAACAATCTTGCGGCCTTGCACCTCGACGACTTCCACGTCGACCTTAACCATCATGCCGGGCGGGGTCGCAGCCAGATGCGAAACGTCGACATGGGTGCCGAGACTGCCCTCACCGTCGTCGAGATGTGGTGCCATTAATTGCGTGCACGTCCACTCTATCAGCACGATCATGAATCCGGTCGCGAATACCTTCGGCATCTGGGCGATGATCGGCGATTCCGGATAGGTAAACGGCACCGTCTTGTTCTCCGGTACTTTGTAGGAGAACGAATGCTTGAGACCGGGTTTCAGGGTCGGCTTCATGCTCACGACCCCTTCCCTTCGGGCTTCGCCTTCTCGTCGCCCGGCAGCACATAATTCGTGCCTTCCCAGGGCGAGAGGAAATCAAAGCTGCGAAACTCCTGCGCCAACGTCACCTTGTCGTAGACCACCCGTTTCTGCTCATCGTCGTAGCGCACCTCGACGAATCCGGTGAGCGGAAAGTCCTTGCGTAGCGGGTGGCCTTCGAAGCCGTAGTCAGTGAGAATTCGTCGCATGTCGGGATGGCCGGTGAACAGCACACCATACAGGTCGTAGGTTTCGCGCTCGAACCAATCGGCGCCACGGAAAACATCGATCAGCGACGGCACTGGCGTCGTTTCATCGGTCGCCACCTTGAGCCGCACACGCTGGTTCAGCCGCGGCGACAAGAAATGATAGACGACATCGAAGCGCTGTTCGCGCGACGGCCAATCCACGGCAGTCACATCGATGATGTTGATGAACTGGCAAGCCGGATCGTCGCGCAAGAATGTCGTGACTTTGATGACATCGGCGGCCTTGGCGCTGACGGTCAATTCACCGTGTGCAACCGCATAGCCGGTGATGGAGGCGCCGAGGGCGTTCTTGATTGTTTGCCCAAGCCTGTCGAGCGTGTCGTCCATATTTGGTCCCGCTCAGCGCTCGATCGTTCCGGTGCGGCGAATCTTTTTCTGCAAAAGCATCACGCCATAGAGCAGCGCCTCCGCGGTCGGCGGACAGCCCGGCACGTAGATATCGACCGGCACGATACGATCGCAGCCCCGCACGACGGAATACGAATAATGATAGTAACCGCCGCCGTTGGCACATGAGCCCATAGAGATCACGTAACGCGGTTCCGGCATCTGGTCGTAGACCTTCCGCAGCGCGGGCGCCATTTTGTTGGTTAGCGTGCCTGCGACGATCATTACATCGGACTGGCGCGGCGAGGCACGCGGCGCAAAGCCGAACCGTTCGGCATCGTAGCGCGGCATCGACATCTGCATCATTTCGACCGCGCAGCAAGCGAGCCCGAACGTCATCCACATCAGGGAACCGGTGCGCGCCCAGGTAATCAGATCGTCGGCGGCCGTGACCAGAAAGCCCTTGTCCGCGAGTTCCACGTTCACGCCGATGAAAAAAGAGTCGTCCGCCCCGACTGGCTGGCCAGTGCGCGGATCGAGAATTCCCCTCGACGCGGGTGCGACTACGCTCATGGGCTCATCAATCCCATTCCAGCGCCCCCTTCTTCCACTCATATATGAACCCGATGGTGAGGACGCCAAGGAACACCATCATCGACCAGAAGCCGAAAAGACCGACTTGGCGGAAGACGACCGCCCAGGGAAACAGGAAGGTCACTTCAAGATCGAAAATTATGAAGAGAATGGCGACGAGGTAGAAGCGCACGTCGAACTTCATACGTGCGTCATCGAACGCGTTGAATCCGCACTCGTAAGCGGAGAGTTTTTCGGGATCCGGTTGCTTATACGCGACGATGAAAGGGGCGATCAGCAGCGCAAGGCCGATGCCGAGCGCGACAGCGATGAAGACAACCAGAGGCAAGTAGTCCAGCAGCAAAGCGCTCATCGGCGACCTCAAGCGTACAGCCTTCCGGTTTACCTGATATACGCCCGCCTGGACTACTCGGCGGCCAGAAAGGCGCCGGTTATCCCGCACAAATAGGCCTTGCTTGTCTGGAATAGCCACAAGGACGGGAGCGCCGAGGCTTAGCGCAGCGCACAATGGGTGGCAAGCCGACATTCGGCGGTCATCCACGCGACATCGCACCCTATTTCAGCGAATGGCAGCCACGCGATTGACGAGGCGCAGCGCGCCCTCGATATTCCCGCCGGCGGCGGCGTACGCATGGAATTTGGGAACAGTTCATGGTTCTTCCTCGGCAAATAGTGGCTCTGCTTGCCTTGATGGGCCTTGCCACAATCTCGGCAGTTGCAGCGAACGCCGATGACTACCCCTCACGTGCGGTCAAAATCATCGTTCCGTTCGGCGCCGGCGGACCAACTGATGTTTATGCCCGCGCAATCGGCGAGGAATTGCGCAAGTCCTTGCATCAGCCATTCGTCATGGAAAATCGTCCGGGTGCCGGGACAACCATTGGCACCGAGGTCGTCGCCAAGTCGCCGCCTGATGGCTATACGCTTCTGATGGTCTCCGGCACCCAAACCGTCAACGAGACCCTCTACGCCCACAAACAATATCAACTCATGCGCGACCTCGTGCCGGTCGCGCCCCTGATCGACACTGATCTGGTGCTGGTTGCACATCCGTCAGTGCCTGCAAAGAACCTCAGCGAACTGCTGGCGCTCGCGCGAGCCAAGCCTGGTACCATCAACTATGGTTCGTCCGGTCCCGGCTCGAACTACCACATGGCCGGCGAACTTCTGAAAAATCTGACCGGCATTGATATCGTGCATGTGCCTTACAAAGGCTCGACGGGCGCCCGCAACGACATCCTCAGCGGGCAAGTCCAGATCCTTTTTGATTCCGTGCCGACGATGGCGCCAATGATCAAGGCCGGACTGGTGCGCGCGCTCGGCACCACTGGCAAAACGCGGTCGCCAACGTTGCCCGATGTGCCGACGATCGCAGAAGCCGGCGTTCCGGATTTCAACGCCACCTTGTGGGTCGGCTTCATGGCTCCCGCCGCCACGCCGCAGCCGATCGTCGACAAACTCAATCACGAGATCACAAAGATTCTGGCACGGGCAGACATTAAAGAGGCCTGGGAAAAAACCGGAGCGACCCCGGTCGTGATGACACAGCCCGAATTCAAGGCATTCATGGAAAGCCAGGTCGCCAAATGGGCCAGTGTCATCAAAGCCAACCACATTCCACCAATCAACTGATCCGAACTATAGGTAAGCGATGAATGAAATGAGCAAACCAGCCGCCGCGATCAAAGGCGAGGACCATTGGACGACCAAGGACGGCGGAGTGAAGCTGTTCCTGTTTGAAAAATACGTCGGCGATCCAGCCAAAACCGTCGGCCCAATTCTGTTCGTGCACGGCTCGTCCATGGCGTCTCAGCCGACCTTCGACTTGCAGGTGCCGGGACGGCCCGATTCATCCGCGATGGATCACTTCGCCCGCCGCGGATTCGATTGCTGGTGCGTCGACATGGAAGGCTATGGGCGCTCCACCAAGGACCGCGATAACAACGCGCCAATCGCGCAAGGTGCCGACGATTGCTATGCCGCGGCGCTCTATATTCAGAAGCTGCGCGGTAAACGGCCGTTCCTTGTCTATGGAATTTCCTCTGGCGCGCTTCGTGCAGCGATGTTCGCCGAACGTCATCCTGAAATGGTCGCACGCCTGGCACTCGACGCGATGGTGTGGACCGGTGAAGGCTCTCCCACGCTTGAACAGCGGCGCAAGAAACTGGCCGAATTCACTGCCAAGAACCGCCGGCCGATCGACAAGGCTTTCATCCATTCGGTTTTCGACCGCGACCATCCCGATACCGCGGAGCGCAAGGTAATCGATGCGTTCGCGGATGCGGTCACGGCACTCGATAATTCCGTGCCAACCGGAACCTACGTCGACATGTGCTCGAGGCTACCGGTCGTCAATCCGGAAAAGATTACGGTGCCGACACTCATCATGCGCGGTCAACACGACGGCATCGCTTCGATGGATGATCTGCTGAAGTTCTATGCGAAGCTGCCAAACCCTGACAAACAGTTTGCGGTGATGCCGGGCATCTCACACGCGAGCTTCCAGCAAAAGAACTACATGGTCGTGTATCACATCCTGGCGAGTTTTTTCTCGCAGCCAGCACCGGTCTATCGAGGCTAAGGACGCTTCAATCGTCACGCCCGGGCCTTATGCCGGGAATCCACGCCTTTCTTTCGGCAGCAAGGACGTAGATGGCCGGGACAAGCCCGGCCATGACAATTGTTAGGCGCCCACTTTACCCGCTAGATCGTTGAGATCGGCCGCCGCCACATCAACGGGTACGGTTGGCTTTGGTTCGCCTGTTCCGGGGCCATGCTCGTCCAGCCTTGCGATGTGGCCAGTGCGCAACCCGCATGCAGCGGCGGCGGCGAGATCGCTGCTGTGTGCCGCCACCATCATGCACTCTGCCGGCTTAAGATCGAACGCCTCGCAAGCGGCGAGGTAGACGCGCGGCTTCGGTTTGTAGTCGCCCGCAACTTCTGCGCCAAGGATCGCGTCCCAGCGAAAATCGTTGCGACGCGCGAGATCAACCATCAACGAGATGTTTCCGTTCGACACAGGCGCCAGCAAGAACGTTTTGCTGAGCCGTCCAAGTGCCGGCGGCACGTCCGGCCAGGCATCGAGCCGGTGCCAGGCCCGTGTCAGTTCGCGCAAAACGTCGTCGGGGAGATCGCGTACGTTAAACCGCGGCAGGAAGCGCTCGAGGTTGCGGCGGTGCAGGATGTCGAGCTTGGAAAACGGGATGCGACCGGAGCGGACCTCCTCCATGCCGGGCTGGTATTCGCCCCGCCACGCGTCGGCGAAAGCGGTCCAGTCGAGGTTATAGCCAAGAGGTTGCAACACCCGCTTGGCCTCTCTGGCGACCCCTGTGCGCCAGTCGACCAAGGTCCCAAATACGTCAAAGAACATCGCCCGAATGGCGGTCATGGAACGCCCCGCGGCCCTGTTTTCCGGCTGCAAAAGGCGCCGGAATGACCACCTAAAATCATGGCTAAGTCATTGATAAAATGGCGGGAGCGACGGGACTCGAACCCGCGGCCTCTGCCGTGACAGGGCAGCGCTCTAACCAACTGAGCTACGCCCCCGCGGGCGTGGTTTCGAGTTATAGGCGCCCCTATGGTGAGTCAAGGTAAACGCATTCTCGGTAACCGAAATTGCGAAAAAGCCTTATTTACCTAGAAGAATCGATGGTCAGAGTGCCCCCGAATCGTCTATTCGGGCATGGTGTTTGGCGCTTCGCCAAACTGGCGGATTCAAGAGGAGGATCCCACTGATGGCAATGGTTCCTGGAAAAGCTCCGACACCACCGACCGTCACGCTTAAACATCTTGCAGCCGCGCTCGCGGAAACACACGAGATGTCGAAGAAGCAAGCAGAGACCGTGCTCGGCGATCTGGTCGGCAACATCGTGAAGCATTTGAAGAAAGGCGAGCGCATTCGCATTGGCGGCCTTGGCATTCTCCAGGTACGCAAACGCGCCGCACGCATTGGCCGCAATCCTGCGACTGGCGAGCAAATTCAGATTAAGGCGAGCAAGAAAGTTGCTTTCCGCGCTTCTAAGGAATTGAAGGAGTCGATCTAGCGAGCTTTCTGCCTGACCCGCCGGGGAATACCGGCAGGCGCGGAGCGGCAGGCTTCTTCGCCTGCCGTCTTTGACCTGCCTGCTTGCATCGGACCGCAGTCGCGCGATATTGCGTGAATCAGGGCGGTTAGCTCAGTTGGTAGAGCGCCTGCTTTACACGCAGGATGTCGGCGGTTCGAGTCCGTCACCGCCCACCAAGAAAATCTAGTCTTTTCGACTCATACGATATGACGGATACAGCGGGTAGCGGCGCCAGGCGCATAAGGAGCTAACGTTCATGACTGACATGGCAACGGCAGCCAAACCGACGGCCCCAAAGTCGGTCACCACCAAGCACTTGGCCTATGAGCTGGCGGAGCAACATCAGCTCAGCAAGCAACTGAGCCTGGAGATGATGGAAGAACTCATCGGCATGATCACCACACACCTGAAGAAGGGCGAGCGGGTGAAGCTCGTTGGGCTCGGGATTCTGCAAGTGCGGAATCGTGCTGCCCGTATGGGCCGCAATCCGATGACCGGCGAGGCGATTCAGATCAAGGCCAGCAAGAAAGTTGCTTTCCGCGCCTCCAAGGACCTCAAAATGGCGATCTGAACGCTAGACGGGGTCGCTTCAACTTTTCCCCTAAATTGCTGCCTCGAAGCGATCCGATGAGTTTCCTCCACCACAAGCTTCGGGCTAACTCAATCACGCATGATTCGAAAAGGAGGGGTGCATGGCCAAAATGATGTCGAAGTCAGAGTTAATTCAAAAAATCGCTGAACAGCATTCGAACTTGGCGCGGAAAGACGTCAAAGGCGTCATCGAGACGCTCGCGACGATTGGCTACAAGGAGCTCAATAGATCGGGGGCCTTCCTTGTGCCCGGATTTGCCAAATTCGTCGTTATTAAAAAGCCCGCAACAAAGGAGCGGAGCGGCATCAATCCGTTCACGAAGGAGCCTACGATATTCAAGGCAAAGCCGGCCCGGAAAATCGTCAGGGCTCGGCCGGTAAAGGCTGCCAAAGACGCTGTAATGTGATTTCGAAACGCTATCGTCGCTGAGGAGGCCAACCCTCGGCGCGCGTCGCGAGCAGTATTCCCGGGACAGTGATAGCGAAGGGCGGACCACGGACGGCCACGGCTTCGGTTGGCAATCTAACCGTCCCATCTCCGCGAAACGAAAACGGCGCCTCGCGGCGCCGTTTCCATTTGTTATTTCCAACGTCCGTGCTCAGTGCGCGGTTAGTCCGGACCCATCCTCATCCACTGCAGGCTCGGCTGCGGCGGCCTCGGCCGCGAGCTTGGCGCTCGCCTCGTCCCATTCGATCGGCTCGGGCGCGCGAACCAACGCACGCGCCAGCACTTCGTCCATACGCGTGACCGGAACGATCTCCAGTCCCTTTTTGATCGTGTCGGAGATCTCCACCAGATCCTTGGCGTTCTCCTCCGGGATGAGCACGGTCTTCATGCCACCTCGCGAGGCAGCCAAGAGCTTTTCTTTCAAACCGCCGATCGGCAGCACGCGACCCCGGAGCGTGATTTCACCTGTCATAGCGACGTCACGACGGACCGGGATTCCGGTCATCACCGAAACGATAGCTGTGACCATGGCGACGCCTGCTGAGGGCCCATCCTTCGGTGTCGCACCTTCCGGCACGTGCACGTGGATGTCGCGCTTGTCGAACAGAGGCGGTTGGATGCCGAAGGCGACCGCGCGCGAGCGGACGTAAGACGCCGCCGCCGAAATCGACTCCTTCATAACGTCACGCAAATTGCCGGTGACGGTCATCCTGCCCTTGCCCGGCATCATCGCACCTTCGATGGTGAGCAGTTCGCCGCCCACATCGGTCCAGGCCAATCCGGTGACAACGCCAATGAGGTCCTCTTCCTCAATCTCGCCGTAGCGGAACTTCGGCACACCAAGGTAGTCGCCGAGGCTCGCGGCTGTGACCGCAATCGACTTCTTCTTCGAGGTCATCAGTTCCTTCACCGCCTTGCGGATCAGCGTCGAGAGCTCGCGTTCAAGATTGCGCACGCCAGCTTCGCGCGTGTAACGGCGGATCATGGTCAGCAGTGCCTCGTCGTCGATTGACCATTCCTTGGCATCGAGGCCGTGCTTGACGACCGCGTGCGGGATCAGGTGTTTGCGCGCGATCTCGACCTTTTCGTCCTCGGTGTAGCCGGCGATACGGATAATCTCCATGCGGTCCATCAGCGGCGGCGGAATATTGAGTGTATTCGCCGTGGTGATGAACATCACGTTGGACAGATCGTAGTCGACCTCAAGATAGTGGTCGTTGAACGTGTGGTTCTGCTCAGGGTCAAGCACCTCGAGCAAGGCCGATGACGGATCGCCGCGGAAATCGGCGCCCATCTTGTCGACTTCGTCGAGCAGGAACAGCGGGTTCGAGGTCTTGGCCTTACGCATTGACTGGATGACCTTACCTGGCATCGAGCCAATATAGGTGCGCCGGTGGCCTCGGATTTCGGCCTCGTCGCGCACGCCGCCGAGCGACACGCGCACGAATTCGCGTCCGGTCGCTTTCGCGATCGATTTGCCGAGCGACGTTTTGCCGACGCCGGGAGGCCCGACGAGGCAAAGGATCGGTCCGGTCAGTTTGTTCGCCCGCTGCTGCACGGCAAGATACTCAACGATGCGTTCCTTGACCTTCTCCAGGCCGTAGTGATCAGCGTCGAGAATCTGCTCGGCAAGCGTGAGATCTTTCTTGACCTTGCTCTTCTTGTTCCACGGGATCGAAAGCAGCCAATCGAGATAGTTGCGCACGACCGTAGCTTCCGCCGACATCGGTGACATCTGGCGGAGCTTCTTGAGCTCGTGCGTGGCCTTCTCTCGCGCTTCCTTTGAGAGCTTGGTCTTCTTGATCTTATCTTCCAGTTCCTGGAGTTCGTCGCGACCTTCCTCGTCGCCGAGCTCCTTCTGGATCGCCTTCATCTGCTCGTTGAGATAGTACTCGCGCTGGGTCTTTTCCATCTGCCGCTTGACGCGGGTCCGGATGCGCTTCTCAACCTGTAGAACGGAAATCTCACTCTCCATCAATCCAAGCACCTTCTCCAGGCGCTGGGTGACGGACGGCGTCTCCAGGATGTCTTGCTTGTCCGGAATCTTGACAGCGAGGTGCGAAGCGACGGTGTCGGCGAGCTTGGCATAATCCTCGATCTGCTGGATTACGCCCACGACTTCGGGCGACACCTTCTTGTTCAGCTTCACATAGTTTTCGAATTCGGTGACGACGGAACGCGCCATAGCCTCCGCTTCCACGCGATCGCCGGTGTCATCGACAAGCGCGCTGGCGTCGGCTTCGTAATAGTCGTTCCGGTCGGTATATTTGAGAACCTTCGCGCGCGTGGCGCCCTCGACCAGCACTTTGACGGTGCCGTCGGGAAGCTTGAGCAGTTGCAGGACGCTCGCCAGCGTGCCGACTTCGAAGATCGCATCGGTTGCCGGATCGTCGTCGGAGGCGTTCTTCTGCGTGGCCAGCAGGATGAAGGTGTCAGAGCGCATGACCTCTTCCAGCGCCTTGATCGACTTTTCACGGCCGACGAAGAGCGGAACGATCATGTGCGGGAACACCACGATGTCGCGCAGCGGCAAAACCGGATAGGCCCGAGTTTCGCCGGGTTGCAGCTGGGGTCGTGGCTTAGTGGTCATTGGGTTTGGTCCTTTTGTTGTGCCCCTGTCGTTTGACCCGCTGGTGCGGCATCGCACGGCAGTGCCGGTAGGATGGGCAAGGAGGCGCAAGGCGGATCGCCCAACGCGCTTTCAGGGAGGCTAGAAACCCCTCGCCCAGTGGGTAGTCGGATACGACCTTTCGTACGCCACTTGCTTTCAGACGCTATACGTATGGCGGGACGAAACGCTCCGCAAGAACCCCGCTTTTCCACTTAAAGCGAGTCCCTCGCTGGTAACAACCCCGCAAATCGTACGAATCGGCAGCCTTTTTCCGGAATTTTTTGGTCCCGGCGGGGCGGATCACGCGCTAGCGCTGCCCGTCTCCGCCGTCCGATCGCTGCGGTCCGCATAGATGTAAAGCGGCCGGGCTGTTCCCTCGACGACCTCCTTGGAGATCACCACCTCCTCGACCCCTTCCAGACTGGGCAGGTCGAACATGGTGTCGAGCAGAATGCCCTCCATGATGGAGCGCAGTCCGCGCGCGCCGGTCTTGCGGTCGATCGCCTTGCGGGCGATAGCGCCGAGCGCTTCTTCCGCGAGCGTGAGATCGATCGATTCCATCTCGAACAGGCGCTGATACTGCTTCACCAGGGCGTTCTTGGGCTCAACCAGGATCTTCTTAAGCGAGGCCTCATCGAGATCCTCGAGGGTGGCGACCACTGGCAGGCGCCCGACGAATTCCGGGATCAACCCGTATTTGAGCAGATCCTCGGGCTCGACTTCCCGGAAGATTTCGCCCTGCTTGCGATCCTCAGGCGCTACCACTTTGGCGCTGAAACCGATCGACGTCGACCGGCCTCGGGCCGAAATGATCTTTTCCAATCCGGCGAACGCACCACCGCACACGAACAGGATATTGGTCGTATCGACCTGGAGGAATTCCTGCTGCGGATGCTTGCGGCCGCCCTGCGGAGGCACCGACGCGATGGTACCTTCCATGATCTTCAGGAGCGCTTGCTGCACGCCCTCGCCCGACACGTCGCGAGTAATCGAGGGATTGTCGGACTTACGTGAGATTTTGTCGATCTCATCGATATATACAATGCCGCGCTGCGCGCGCTCGACATTGTAATCGGCAGCTTGCAGCAGCTTCAGAATGATGTTTTCGACGTCCTCGCCGACATAACCGGCTTCGGTCAGGGTCGTTGCATCCGCCATCGTAAAGGGCACATCGAGGATGCGCGCGAGTGTTTGCGCCAGGAGCGTCTTGCCTGAGCCGGTTGGGCCTATGAGCAAGATGTTCGACTTCGCCAGCTCGACGTCGTTGTGCTTGGCCTGATGATTGAGCCGCTTGTAATGATTGTGAACGGCGACCGAGAGCACTTTTTTGGCGTGATCCTGACCGATCACATAGTCATCCAGGACTTTTCGGATTTCTTTCGGCGTCGGGATACCGTCGCGTGACTTCACCAACGAGGATTTGTTTTCCTCGCGGATGATGTCCATGCACAGTTCGACGCACTCGTCGCAGATGAAAACGGTCGGGCCGGCGATGAGCTTGCGCACTTCGTGCTGGCTCTTGCCGCAGAACGAGCAGTAGAGGGTGTTCTTGGAATCGCTGCCGCCGACTTTGCTCATTCCATTCTCCGTCACACGCTTCCGTACTCTCTGTGGTCGGCGACACTTCGCTTAACCGCCGTCACGCACCGAAGCAAGTTTCGCGCCGGAACTCCAGCACGGCGGCCCTTATTCTGGGAAGGCCCGCACGCCCGTCTCTCCCCTACACCTTAAGCGAAGCATGCTAACGACGTGATAATCAAGATTCTATTAACGATAATGCCGCACTCACAGCCGCGAAAGCGCCCGTTCTAGCTGCATGAAGACCGCTTGGAACCGCCTGCAGGGCCTGTCAGACGGGCTTGGAATGCGTCTCCTCGGGGCGCTTGTCGATCACCTTGTCAACCAGGCCAAAGTCCTTGGCTGCCTCTGCCGTGAGAAAATAGTCACGCTCGAGCGCGTCCTCAATTTTCTTCAGCGACTGGCCGGTGTGCTTCACGTAGATCTCGTTGAGCCGCTTTTTCAGGTTCAAAATCTCCTGCGCGTGCAGCATGATGTCGGTCGCCTGGCCTTGGAACCCGCCAGACGGCTGGTGCACCATGATGCGGGCGTTCGGCAGCGCGAAGCGCTGATCCTTGGCGCCAGCCGCGAGCAGAAGCGATCCCATCGAGGCAGCCTGCCCCACACAGAGCGTGGAGACCGGTGGCCGCACGAATTGCATCGTGTCATAGATCGCCATGCCGGAGGTCACCACCCCGCCGGGCGAGTTGATGTACATCGAAACTTCTTTCTTCGGATTCTCCGCTTCCAGAAACAGCAACTGTGCCACTACCAGCGTCGCCACCCCGTCCTCGATCGGCCCGGTGATGAAGATAATTCTCTCCTTCAACAGCCGAGAGTAAATGTCATAGGCCCGCTCGCCACGGTTGGTTTGCTCAACCACCATGGGCACCAGATAGTTCATGTAGGTATCGAGAGGGTCTCTCATTTCGACTCCTTGACGCGAATCATGCCGGCTAGACTAACCTGCCGGCGTGTCCGGTGATCTATTTTCCCACAGACGTCCGCGCAAGCCACCCGCGGGTCAAACGACCGAATCGTCGTCTTTGTAGAGTTGCTCGCGCGAAACCTTGCTTTCCGTCACGCCGGCGAGTTCAAGCAGGAAATCAACTACTTTTTCCTCGAATATCGGCGCCCGTAAGGCAGCGACTGCCTGCGGATTTTTACGGTAATAATCCCACACGCGTTGCTCCTGGCCGGCAAACTGGCGAGCCCGCTCCATCACCGCACGGCTCAATTCATCCTCAGTAACGGTGATATTGTTCTTCTCGCCGATCTCCGCAAGCACCAGGCCAAGCCTCACCCTGCGCTCGGCAATGGCACGGTACTCGGCTTTGGCCTTCTGCTCGGTTGTGCCTTCATCGGCAAAAGTCTTGCGTTCGGTTTCCAGCTCGGAAAGCACTGATTTCCAAACACGATCGAACTCTTCTTCGACGAGCGTCGGCGGCGGTTCGAACTTGTGTAATTTGTCG
Organism: Hyphomicrobiales bacterium; assembly: GCA_027307405.1. Lineage (GTDB taxonomy): Bacteria > Pseudomonadota > Alphaproteobacteria > Rhizobiales > Xanthobacteraceae > Pseudolabrys. Next base: position 40,017 of record DAHUXA010000008.1, read on the forward strand.
AGCTCGTCGAGCAGCGCACGTTTTATTTTCTGGCGCGACATCGCCACATGCTGGCGCGAAATGTTGTCCTTCACCGCTTCGCGCAGCTTCGCGATCGATTCGAGTCCCAGCGACTTGGCAAAATCATCGTTCGCCGTCACGGTGCCCGGCGTTTCGATTGACTTTGCACTGACGACGAATTCGGCGGCCTTGCCCGCAAGATCCTGCTTCATGTAGTGCGCAGGGAAAGTCACGTTCAGCGTCCGGGTTTCGCCTTTCGTGATGCCAATGAGTTGATCCTCAAACCCCGGAATAAAGGTATTTGATCCGATCAAGACGACGGCATCATCACCGGAGCCGCCTTCGAACGGCTTGCCGTCAATCGTGCCGGCAAATGAGATTGTAACCCGATCATCCTTGGCCGCCTTCTCGCCTTCCGGCCGCGCGGTGTAAGGCTTGTTCTGATCGACAATGCGAGAAATACCCTCATCGACTTCGGCGTCGGTGACGTCGGCGGTAAGTTTATTCAGTTTGATACTTTTAAAGTCCCCGAGCGCGATCGGCGGCACGATCTCAAGCGCCATGGTGTAGTTGAGATCGGTCTTGCCTGCGATCAACTGTTCGATCGCACCTTCGTCGGTCGGGAGTGTCACCTTCGGCTCGGCCGCCAGTTTGTAGCCACGCTCGCTGACAATCTGATTGTTGGCGTCGCGAACCGTCGTCTCGATCACTTCGGCCATTGTGGAGCGGCCATACATGCGCTTGAGGTGCGTGACCGGCACCTTGCCCGGACGGAAACCATTGATCCGGACGCGGTCTTTCAACTCATCCAGACGCGCATTGACCTTGGCATCCAGTTCCGCGGCAGGAACGACAACCTGGTACTCGCGCTTAAGACCTTCGGACAGCGTTTCAGTAATTTGCATCGGACACACTTTTTTCTCTGCTTGCACTCACGTCGCACCGGCTCACCATTAAGCCAAATGCGCCGGTCGTCGTGGAATACGGGCGAGCCCGCAAATCGTTTTTAATCTCGTCGGCCTCGTTGTGGTGCGGGCGGAGGGACTCGAACCCCCACGACTTTCGCCACTGGAACCTAAATCCAGCGCGTCTACCAATTCCGCCACGCCCGCGGAGGGCAAATTACGGACGATTATGGCGCCGCAATCCGGCACGGCTTAACGCGCCGATCCCCGCCAAGCAAGACATAACCACACCGCCCGGACTGGCCCGTTTGTCCGCTATTGGATCGAAGAAATAACCCTTTGGGGTCGTCCTCCATGCAAGCCCGGTCAGCTCCGCCGGACGCCAGGGTCCGCAAACAGACGCCGATAAACCCGCGGCAACATGTCCGGTAGATCCTCCGCGATCAGGCCGGCACCGAATTCAGTTGCCGCTTCACCGTGCAGCCAGACGGCGGCATTGGCCGCCTCAAACGCCGGCATCCCTTGGGCCATCAGGCCGGCGATCATGCCCGCGAGCACGTCCCCCGATCCGGCAGTGGCGAGGCTTGGCGGACCGTTGTCTGCAATAGCTGCGTGCCCGTTTTGGGCGGCCACGACGGTATCGGCGCCCTTATAGACCACGACAGCGCCGCTATTATCGGCGGCTAGCCGAGTTTTCTCAAGTTTTGAATTAGAATTCGTTTTTTTATTTATACCACTGAATATACGACTGAATTCTCCATCATGCGGTGTCATGACAACTGGACGACCAGTTCGTCCCCTGATGGCAGAGAATAGAACGTCCGGCTCCTCTGCGAAGCTCGTCAGGGCGTCCGCATCGAGAACCACAGCAGCTTGGCTTCTGAGAGCAGTCAGCACCGCCTCCCGCATGGCGGCCCCAACGCCTCCGCCCGGCCCCAGGACGACGGCGTTGCGCCGCTTATCGGTGAGAAATTCCGCAAGTTCGGCCGATCCGTCGACCGGGCGGACCATGACCGCCAGACTGGCGGCGGCATTGATGGCCAATGCCTCGCGCGGGCTAGCGATGGTCACGAGGCCCGCACCTGCCCGAAGCGCCCCGCGCGCCGCCAACCTCGCTGCTCCCGTCGTCGACGGGCCGCCTGAAACGACGACCGCATGACCGCGTGAATATTTGTGACCCTGAGACCGCGGCTTCGGAAACATGCCGCCCCACAGCTGCGGAGCATTGGCGAAGGTTTGCGGTTTGATCGAGCCCAGTACGCTGTCGGGAATCCCGATGTCGGATACCTCGACCGTGCCGCAGTTCAAACGGCCGGGCAGCAACAGATGACCTGTCTTGCGCCGGAAAAATGTCACTGTTCGGGTCGCGTTGACTGCGGCTCCCATGATTGCGCCGCTGGTGCCGTTCACGCCGCTCGGTAGGTCGACGGCGACGATGGGCACACCACCGGCGTTCATCGCGCCAATCATGGCACGCGGTAGTCCTTCGACGTCGCGATCAAGCCCGGCACCGAACAGCGCGTCGACAATAATGTCGCAATCGGCCAGTGCGGCAGGCGAGGCTTCTTCCACCGTCCCGTCCCAACGTTTTGCAGCCAGTGCGGCATCGCCCTTCAGTTTCTTCGGCTCACCGACAAAACAGAGACGGACCTTATGGCCTCGTTCAGAGAGATGACGGGCGGCGACGAATCCGTCGCCCCCGTTGTTGCCTGGCCCAGCCACGACCGTGACGCGTTGGCGCTGCATTCTGTCAGTGACGTCAGCCACCGCGCGCCCGGCGTTCTCCATAAGTTCGATGCCGGAAATGCCACTGGCGATCGTCAGCCGATCCGCTTCAGCCATCTCGGCAGTCGTGAGCAATTCAATCATTGCAGGCGAGCCTATCCGACCGGTCCCGGCCCAAACAAATCGATCTAATCGATTGCGCCGCAACAAGTCTTTAGCGGCTGGCTAAAATCTGGACACTTTGCTTAACTTGTAGGCGTCGAACATTGGGCAGCTGGTAGATCGGCTCCCGCATTTCAAACAAGCCCTTGCAAACAATGGCTTTTTTTGTGCGCTATAGGTTTGGCACGGGACCTGCAAACCGGTAGCGCGGTTCTCCGGGTCAATCAGCCCTTGGAGAGCTGGGGAGTTAGGACGAGCGATGAAAAAAATCGAAGCCATCATCAAACCCTTCAAACTCGACGAGGTGAAGGAAGCGCTACAGGAGGTCGGCCTACAGGGGATAACCGTGACCGAAGCGAAAGGCTTCGGACGACAGAAGGGGCATACCGAGCTATACCGCGGCGCCGAATACGTGGTCGATTTTCTCCCGAAGGTGAAGATCGAAATCGTGCTCGGCGACGACATGGTGGAAAAAGCGATCGATGCGATCCGGCGCGCTGCTCAGACTGGCCGGATTGGCGACGGCAAGATATTTGTTTCCAACATCGAAGAAGCCATTCGGATCAGGACCGGGGAATCCGGAATTGATGCAATCTAAGCCGCAGGCAACCGTCCTCGCGGCAATTTCATGAAAACAAGGGGGAATGCAGTCCATGACGACAGCCAAAGAAGTCATGAAGATGATCAAGGACAATGACGTGAAATACGTCGATTTCCGATTTACCGACCCACGCGGCAAGTGGCAGCACGTCACCTTCGACGTCACCATGATCGAAGAAGACACTTTTGCCGAAGGTCAGATGTTCGACGGCTCTTCGATCGCCGGATGGAAGGCGATCAATGAGTCGGACATGAATTTGATGCCGGACCCGGCGACCGCCTGCATCGATCCGTTCTTTGCTGAGACCACCATGTCGCTGGTCTGCGACGTGCTCGAGCCGACCACCGGCGAACCATACAATCGCGATCCACGTGGCATCGCCAAGAAGGCCGAGGGCATGGTGAAGACCGCCGGCGTCGGCGACACGATCTTCTTCGGTCCTGAGGCGGAGTTCTTCGTGTTCGACGATGTTAAATACGCCGCCGAACCCTACAACACCGGCTTCCGACTCGACTCGATCGAACTGCCATCCAATTCGTCGACCGAATACGAAGGCGGCAATCTCGGCCACCGCATTGGCACCAAGAAGGGCTACTTCCCGGTG
>DAHUXA010000090.1 GCA_027307405.1 Hyphomicrobiales bacterium
GGGCTAGAGGTCGCAGGTGGATTTGTCCGCTTCAAGCACTTAGCGGCCCGTACGACCAACCAGCTGGAGAAGGTACCGGGCCTCGGCCTTTCGATCAGTCACGATATCGTCGTCAAGCAACATGCCGGCTCGATCGAGGTCGATACGCAACCCGGCGAATTCACGGAAGTTAGGATTGCCCTACCGCGATCGGCGGCTTCCATCTCCAAGTAAACCGCGAGTCCTATTTATGTCTGCTTTGGGGGTAAAAGCGCAGATCAATTACGCCCCTGATCAATCGTGCGGCATGTTTTGGTCCCGCATGATCTGAAAACGAATGTTCGGGTCGGGGTCCCAGCCGAGGTATCTGCCATCCCATGAGTAGATCGCTTTGCCGTCATGCGCGCGTTGGGCTTGGGACGTATATGCATCGCGAGCCGCTGCTTTTCTTTTGTGGGCTTTGCTGGCAAGTGCGGGTGTGGCTATCAGGGCCGCAGCGCTAACAACTGCTGAAAGCACTTTTATTTTGCTGCATATCATGTGGTCACCTCGCGAATTTGGTGCCGGTCCCCCAAGCGCTGAGGAATTACCGTCTGTTGCCACACACGGCGAAGCATCGAGGGCGACCGGCACAGGTTTCAAACCCCCGCGCGGACTAATTATTCCGGGCGCGCCAGCGCATCGGCTGTTTATTTGTTTGCTGCGAACTCAGTCGTGAATGATTTTGCTACCGCCGCATCAGCAAAGTACCACCGGAAAACACTACCGTTTGCATTATGCCGCAGCGGGCCATTGATTCACGATCGCGCTCCTACTTTGCGATTTCCATGGTGCACTTGAGCCATTTGTCGGCGGCGCTTAACAAAGAAACATCACCGCTAATGGCATAGGTCAAGCTGCGCCCGTCCAAAAGTTGGACGTTGATGAAATAAGTGCCTTCGGCGATCGTCGCGGTGAAATTGCTTTTTGCCGTTTCCGATCCCTCTACAGCGTACAAGGCGCTTTCCGGTTGCGCCCTTTTTACGACTCCTTCAGACGAAAAAAGCTTCGATGAAATGCTTGCGTCCTTTATCAGCAGAAACTGCGGATCTGAAACGAGGCCTCGCTTAATCTTTGCTTCGAAAACCTTTATTTCGTAGGCGAAAACCATGGTGCGGTCGTCTGGTCCTAGTCGCGCTGCGACGGCATTAAGGGTGACGCCGCCTGGAACTTTCACGGCATTTAGGAGAAGGTTGCAGAACTTGTTGCTGCCCTTCGTTTCGGAGCTGAATGTAAATTTAGTGGTGTCTGGGATGAGAAGTTGAGGCTCAGCAGCGAGAGCGCACGTCGAATGGATGGCCGAAACGATCAACGCGAGCAGTGTCAGCCTGACTCGCATTTTACATCCCCCGATGTACATCTAGCGCCCGAACATCTTCCTAAATTGCTTCGCGATCCAGCCTAAGGCGAAGTCTAGGTCGCCACCTCTGTAGGTGCGCATTACCGCAAAGCCAAGGAGCGCGAGGCAGATCAGCACAATCAAGTACGTCTCAAGGCCGTTATCGGCGCCGCCGTGGGGGATCAGAACTATCTGTGCTTTGGCTGAGGTCATAAAAGCGTTTTCGAGCAGCGGATTGTACGCTCACCGCGACGTACGCAAAAACCAGAACCGTTAGCGGTGATAAAGATGTGCGCCGGTGAAGGGATTCTGCTGCTGCGGCTGCTGGGCAGCACCGTGTTGGTTATCGAGGTTCGTCCGGCACTGAGCGTAGTCCGGTGATCCCGGCTCGAACCCGTTAGACCGACATTGCGCGTCATCTTTGCGGCGCTGCACTTGCGCTTGTTCTTCTGCATTAGCAGCGGCCTCCGCCTGCTGTGCTGCTTGGTTCTGGGCGCAGCCTGAGAGCGCGACGCATGCCAATGCGAACATCACGATACGAATGTTCATTCCGACTTCCCCCCGGAACCCCGCGCAGCAGATTGTAAGCACCAGTAAGACCACTGAATATGATTGTGCCATCGCGGGGCATAGCAGGTGGATCATCTCATAGCGACCTAACGGGTGATTAGGAATTTTGCGCCATTATTGCCGAATGACGACGCTCATTCGGGTTATTGGCGTGCTGGCGTTGGCGACCTCGCTTGATACGGCGCTCTATGACGGTTTCTACACCCGGAGCGCCTTTCGGATGTTTCACGACATGGCAGTTGGCTTCGGGTTCGGATAAATGGTCCGCTGGTGGCCACGCCATTAAAACCCCAGCATAGCCAGCGCTTTGGCCAGAGCGCTTTCGATGCCCAGAATCGTTCCTGGGCATGCGAGACTTTCGAAATGTGGGTTAAATCTTTGATTTGTCTGGTCGGGGCGGCGGGATTTGAACCCACGACCCCCAGTCCCCCAGACTGGTGCGCTAACCGGGCTGCGCCACGCCCCGACCGGAACGGCGCGGACTATAGGGTTGCGCTTATCGCCGTGCAACCTTTGGGATGAACGGCGAACCGGACGGTCAAAAAACTCGATTTCGAGACGGTCGCGTCGTTGGGCTGCCACAGCTTCGCAAAGATTTATGAATAGAAGGTCGAATAGTAGATTGGTTGACCTCTGGCGTAGGGAGATTTGCGACATTGAAGAAAACCATCGTCCGCGCCGGCTTGGAGACGGTTTACTTTACAGGGATGCACCATTGGCTGCGTCCGGTGGTGGGTGGCGTGGGCACTATCCTGGCGCTGCACCATGTGCGCCCGTCGCGCCCCGAGGGGTTCCAGCCGAACCGGCTCATGGAAGTCACGCCGGATTTCCTCGATGGGCTTTTGCGGCGACTTGCGCGTGCGCACATAGACGTCATCTCGCTGGATGAGATGCACCGGCGTTTCATAGAAGACGATTTCAAGCGCCGGTTCGTCTGCCTGACTTTTGACGATGGCTATAAAGATTTCTTGCGGTGGGCATACCCGCTATTGCGGAAATACAGATTGCCGTTCGCGATGTATATTGCCACCAGCTTTCCAGATCGGCTTGGCGAATTGTGGTGGATCGCGCTGGAGGCGGTGATCGCACAAAACAATCGCATCGGAATGGTTGTCGATGGAAAGGATCAATATTTTGACTGCGCCACCGTGCGGGAAAAACGGGAACTTTATGATGCAATTTATCGATATCTGCGGAGCATGAAGACCGAGGAAGAAGTGCGTCACGTCGTGCGCGACCTATGTGCCTACTACAATGTCGATATTGCTTCCTTCTGCCGCGATCTTTGCATGGAATGGTCAGAGATCGCGGATGTCGCGGCCGATCCGCTCTGCACAATTGGTGCGCATACGGTCAATCACATGATGCTCAGGAAGGTGCCGAGCGAGGCGACGGTGCGGGCGGAAATCGAAATGAGCCGGGCAGTGCTCGAGGCCGCGCTTGGAAAACGGCCGCAACACCTGTCCTATCCAGTGGGCGACCCAATCTCAGCTGGACCTCGCGAATTCCGCATTGCAGCCGAGCTTGGTTTCAAGACCGCAGTGACGACGCGCCCGGGTGCGCTCTTCAAGGCGCACCGTGACTATCTGACCGCGTTGCCGCGCATCTCGGTCAATGGTGAATTCCAGCAACAACGATACTTGAAAGTGCTCATGTCGGGCGCAGGGGCTGCCTTCTCGAACCGGTTCCGCCGTATTAGTGCGGCCTAGAAACGGGGTTCATGCGCTGTCGGGCCTCGCCATCCAACTGATCAACGGCATTGCGGGCAGGACCCAACCGAGTCCGGCGACGATGTAGTAAATCGCTGCCACGAAACCATTGATGTCGGTCAGCACAGATTGCGCAAGCGCCATCGCCACCAGGCCCCACACGGAAACAAGCACGAGCAGGGCAATCGTGCCGACAAATTTGCGAGCCCGGATGGTCATAAATGCGTTTCGAGCGCCTTGATTGCGAATACAAGCGCATGACTATATGGTCCGCGCCGTTCCCTGCAAGCAAGGACTCATGCCCAAGGCTGTCAGAGCGTCCAGGACTCATCTGCGCGCGGTGCGGCTGTGGCTGTTCACGGCAGCCGCAATGATCTTTCTGACGCTGGTGGTCGGCGGTGCGACACGACTGACAGAATCCGGTCTTTCGATCGTCGAATGGAAACCGGTCACTGGTGTGCTGCCGCCGTTCTCGGAAAGCGAGTGGCAGGCGGAGTTCACGAAATACCAGGCCATTCCGCAATATCGCGAACTCAATCGCGGTATGGGTCTCGATGCATTCAAAGTGACCTACTGGTGGGAATGGTCGCACCGGCTGCTGGCACGCCTGACCGGCGCCGTATTCCTCCTGCCATTTCTATATTTCCTGTGGCGCGGCGCCATTCCGCAAAGACTGCGCGGCCGATTGTGGGCCATTTTCTTCGCCGGTGGCGCTCTTGGCGCGGTTGGGTGGTGGATGGTCTCTTCCGGACTCTCTCAGGGCGTGAGTGTCTCGCAGTACCGCCTGGCCTTTCATCTCACGCTGGCCAGCGCGATCTACGCGGCGATCCTATGGACGGCGCAGCAGCTCGTGGAGCAAGTTCCAAAGGAGGTGCCGCCAAGCCTGCGCGTCGGCGCGGTTGCGATCGCAGTGCTGCTGCTGCTGCAGATCTACCTGGGTGCATTGGTCGCCGGTCTTGATGCGGGTCTCGCTTTCAATACGTGGCCGCTCATCGATGGCTCCCTTGTTCCGGCGGCGGAACGGCTTTGGTTCATCGCACCGGCTTGGCGAAACCTGTTTGAGAACGCGCTGACGGTGCAGTTTGACCACCGCATGGTCGCTTACGCGGTCTGGTTATTGGCAATATTGCACGCGTGTGATGCTTTCCGCGGAAGGCGTCATGTGCGCGGCGCTGTCATTCTCGCCGGGGCCGTAACCTTGCAGGCGGGACTAGGGGTCGTCACGTTGCTGCACCAGGCACCGATCCCGCTCGCCCTTGCGCATCAGATGCTGGCAATCGTCGTATTCAGCATCGCGGTGATCCATACAGAGCAACTGTCGCACCGCATGATTGTTTACGCGCCACAAACAACCGCGCCGGAGCAAAACGCATGATCAAAAGCGAGATCAGGGATCAGGTTGTCGTTCTGACGTTGGCGCACGGCAAGGCGAATGTACTCGACATCGAATTCTGTAACGCGATTGCGGACCGCTTTGTCGATCTGCGCAACTCGGATGCGAAGGCGGTGGTACTGACCGGGCAGGGTCGAATCTTTTCCGCAGGCGTCGATCTCAAGCAGTTGAGCGAAGGCGGCGCCGACTATATTCGTAAATTTCTGCCAGCTCTTCACCGCCTTTACGAGGCGGTGTTTTACCATCCAAAGCCGGTGGTGGCGGCGGTCAACGGGCACGCTATCGCGGGCGGCTGTGTGCTGGCCTGTTGCGCGGACCGACGCATCATGGCGCGAGAGGCGGGACGCATTGGCGTGACCGAAATCCTTGTCGGCGTTCCATTTCCGTCGCTGGCCTTGGAAATCGTACGTTTCGCCGTGCCGCCGCGCTATGTGCCGGAATTTACGTTGTCGGGAGCAACTTATGCGACCGACGAAGCGCTCAGGCGCGGCTGGATCGATGAAGTCGCCGAGCCGGAAGATCTTGTGGAAGATGCTCTGGCGGTCGCGCGGGAGCTTTCTTTGCTTTCGCCTGCGGCCTTTGCGCAAACAAAAATGCAAATCCGCCAGCCTGTCACCGAGCGACTGCAAGCCAGTGGCAAAGCCACCGACAAAACAGTGACGGACATCTGGACCGCGCCAGCCACGCTCGCCTATATCCGCGAGTATGTGGCGCGCACTCTGAAGAAATCCTAGCCGATTACTTGGCCTTCAAGGCCTGTTCGAGGTCGGCAATGATGTCTTCCTTATCCTCCAGACCCACCGATAGCCGCACGACGTCAGGTCCTGCGCCTGCCTGAGTCTTTTGCGCGTCGGACAATTGCCGGTGCGTCGTCGAGGCCGGGTGAATGATGAGCGAGCGTGTGTCGCCAATATTGGCAAGATGCGAGAACAGCTTGACGTTCGAAACCAGTTTTACGCCGGCGTCGTAGCCACCTTTCAGGCCGAAGGTGAATACCGCACCAGAGCCCTTCGGCACGTACTTCTTGGCGAGCGAAGCGTACTTGTCGCCAGAAAGTCCCGGATAGCTCACCCAGGCGACTTCAGGACGTTTTGACAGCCAGTCGGCGACTGCCAGCGTGTTGTCGCAGTGCCGCTGCATGCGTAGCGGCAGCGTTTCGACACCGGTCAGGATGAGAAAAGCGTTGAACGGCGACAGCGCAGGTCCGAGATCGCGCAGGCCAAGCACGCGACAGGCAATGGCGAAAGCAAAGTTGCCGAAGGTCTCGTGCAGGATAATGCCCTGATACTCGGGGCGAGGCTCCGAAAGCATCGGGTATCTTTTGTCGCGTGACCAGTTGAAGGTGCCGCCGTCGACGATCATTCCGCCGATCGAGTTGCCATGGCCGCCAAGAAACTTGGTGAGCGAGTGCACGATGATATCCGCGCCATAGTCGATCGGTTTGCAAAGATAGGGCGTTGCAAGAGTGTTATCGACAATCAGCGGAACGCCCGCCTTGCGCGCAATCTTTGCGATTGCCTCAATGTCTGTGATGATGCCGCCCGGATTGGCGATCGACTCAATGAAAATGCATTTTGTCTTCGGTGTGACCGCTTTCTCGAAGGAGTTGAGGTCATCCGGATCAGCCCAAACGACATTCCAGCCGAAGTTTTTGTACGAGTGATTGAACTGATTGATTGATCCGCCGTACAGCTTTTTCGATGCGACAAGTTCGTCGCCTGGCGTCATAAGTGCATGCATCACGACCACTTGCGCGGCGTGGCCGGAGGCGATGGCGAGGCCGGCGGTGCCGCCTTCGAGTGCCGCCACGCGTTCTTCCAATACGGCGCAGGTCGGATTGCCAATGCGCGTATAGATATTTCCAAAGGTCTGCAGCCCGAACAGCGCGGCAGCGTGATCAACATCGTCAAACACGAATGATGTGGTTTGATAGATGGGCGTCGCTCGCGCGCCCGTCGTGGGATCGGGCTTGGCGCCGGCGTGGATCGACAATGTTGCAAATCCCGGACTGCGTTCGGCGTCGGCCATAGATCCCTCAACAATTGTTGGAAGCGGGAGCTTACGGTTCCTGTTCGTAATGGGGCGGCGATTAGTGGGGCCGGACAGCCGCGGCGTCAAGGCGCTATCGGCCGCAACGGCAAACTCAACCGTTTTTGTCCTTTTCAGATGGCGGACTGAGGCGCATTCGCTGCACCCCCGATCCTAAAGTTTGAGCGCGCCTTGATGACAGCGTTCGTGAGTTGACGCCCATCCACGTGATCTCGGAAGAAAGACGGCCATATTCAATCTTTGGGCAGCGGTTCATCACAACTTTCAGGCCGGCATCCTCTGCGAGTTTGGCGGCCTCGTCATTGCGCACTGTAAGTTGCATCCAGATGACCTGCGGTGGTGGCCTGAGTGTCAGAGCCTCCTTCACGATTGGGAGCGCATGCTCGGACGTACGGAAAATATCGACCATGTCCACCGCCTCAGGAATGTCGGACAGCTTTGCGTAGACCTTTTGTCCCAGGATCCTCTTCCCAGCCTGCCCGGGGTTGACCGGAATCATACGGTAGCCGCGTTCCATCAAATATTTGAATGCGAAAAAGCTTGGCCGGTTCTCCTTCGGCGATATGCCCACCATGGCGATCGTCTTCACAGTGTTGAGGATGCCGCGGATATAGGCGTCGTTGTAGGCGTCGTGGTTCATGGGGCGAACATAGAAGCAGTAGCGGCGGAGCGAAAGGACGTAGGCCGGGACGACGATTTGCGGTCAGGAATGGGAATCACATAGTCGTATCGAGATCGCCAACCGTGCCATTCGGTACCACTCCCGCGCGGCTCTTCCATGGTCGACCCGAACGCCCTGCAGTTCCTCACTCAACTGACGCACTTGACATATGACCTGTCGCTGCAAAGGCGACAGATGGATGTCGAACGACACCGCGCGCAGGAGCTCGCGACTCCACGCTATGCCGACCCCAAACGTCTCGTTCGTCACGGCTTCAAGGTCTATTCGCAGTCAGACGAGGACGGCATCATCCAGGAAATCTTCAACCGCATCGGTACGACCAATCGCACGTTCATTGAATTCGGGGTTGAGACCGGCATCGAGTGTAACTCGGTGAAGTTGCTGGTTGAGGGCTGGAGTGGTCTGTGGATCGAAGCGTCGGCTCCTTATGCCGCGGAAATTCAAAACCGGTTCGGTCCATTCGTCGCCAATGGCAAACTCGTGCTCAGCCAAAACACGGTGACCGCGGAGAACATCAACCCGCTGTTCGAGCAAGCCGGCGTGACCGGCGAGATCGATCTCCTCAGCATCGATATTGACTACAACGACTACTGGATTTGGAAGGCGATCACGGCGGTGAGCCCGCGCGTTGTGGTGATCGAATATAATGCGACGCTGCGGCCGCCGATGTCGCTCGTCGTGCCTTATGATCCAGCATGCATGTGGGACGGCACCAATTATTTTGGCGCAAGCCTGGAAGCACTGGTGCGGCTCGGTCGCGACAAGGGGTACCGCGTGGTCGGCTGCAACTACACAGGCGCAAATGCCTTTTTTGTGCGTAACGATGTGGCGGGCGATCGCTTCCTTGATCCGGCGACGTCCGAGGAGCACTACGAGCCGCCGCGCTATTTCTACGCGATGCAGCCCGCCGGCCATCATGCACGCCCGGGACCTTATGTAAGTGTCTAACGGTCGCCGTCAGCGGCGGTCGCGACATTGGGACGGGCGGAGAGGGCAGCGCGCAAGCGTGCATTCTCGGTCTGCAACTCGTCGATCTTGGCTCGGACGGCTGCAAAAGCCTGCTCGATCTCTTCCTCGGTAAAACGCGTGACAATATGGGACGAGCAATTCACATCCCAGGCTTCGATCGTGAAAAGAATGGCGCGCTCAGGCCGCGCCTTATAGCCCTCGTCGAACAGGCGCGCGATGAGAGCAGGATCGTTTTCAATGACGCGCGCGCGGCCCCAAAGCTTGATCCGTTGACGTCGCCCGGGGTCCAGCAAAAACAGAAAGGCGCGATCGTTTTCGGACAGGTTGGCGAGCGTGATGTACTGCCTGTTGCCGCGGTAGTCGGCAAAGCCAAGCGTCTTGTCATCGATAACTTTGATAAAGCCCTTGGGCCCGCCCCGGTGCTGGAGATAGGGCGCACCGTCCGCAGTCGCGGTGGCGATGAAAGCGGTATCCTGTTCGGCAATAAATTTTGCGAGCTCCTCCGTTACGCGATCGGGAAAGCCCTCAGCCATGCGCCGCTCGTATGCCTTCGCTGAACCACGGTCCGCCTGCGCCTGCTGCGCAGCCGAAGTGAAGACCCGGCTGGAGTTGTTCATGTGTCGTACTGCTATTCAGTCCGCTGCATTGCGGAACAAAGATAGCCTTTCGCTGTTGCTCACGGTAGGCCGCGCACGTTTGATTTGGGCAGGATTGCGGTGACAGCGACATAAGATGGTCATGCTGGTTTGCTGCGATACGAACGCTGAGGGGCGCCGCCTAGGTTGTGCACAAACAGGAGGCGTTCGATGTGTGACTACAGTCTTCACGACGTTGCATCCCGACCTGCCAAGGTCGGCGACAAGCTGATATCGACACAATTTCCTAATGCGATTACGCGCGGCTTTTCGGATCCCGCTCAGCCGCGCGTGGCCGTCTGCCTGCTGCCGGGAACAGAACTTGCGTTCGACAAAGAAGTCGAATGCGATGCTTCCTTCCGGTTCTTGCCGGCCCGGAAATCGCCCCACAAGGTGGCCCGCTTTCGGCAGGTCAATCTCAATCGGCCGGCCGCGCATCATGATGCGCTGGAGTTCCCCGATGGGAAGATCGTGCTGGTGACGGACCTATGCGAGGGGCAAACCGCAACGGTGCTGCAGCTGCCAAGCACTGGGCGGCCTGCCAATGAGCAAGGCGAACAAGAAGTGCAGGAAAACGCCTCTCTCATTGCCTGATCCAACAAACGTCAGAGAGCCACCGGGCCACACCGGCGGCTCTCTGGGGCGCTGAAATATTTGTGTCGGCACTACGGGGAAGCGTTGGCCCAAGGCATCAACGGTCTTCCCACTTGGGTTCACGTTTATCGATGAAGGCATTCAGGCCTTCTTCGGCGTCGCGCGCCATTAAATTCTCGACCATGACTTCAGATACATACCGGTAGGCCTCGGCCAAGCTCATTTCTGCTTGCCGGTAGAAGCCCTCTTTGCCGATCCGCACAATGTGGCTCGATTTCCCTGCGATCTTGCGCGCGAAAGCCAAGGCTTCCTTGCGTTCCTTCCCGGGACCCACCACTCGGTTGACGAGCCCAATGCGATACGCGTCTTCGGCAGCCATGGCGTCGCTGGTCAACAGCATTTCCATGGCATGTTTGCGCGCGACGTTGCGGGACAGAGCGACCATTGGGGTCGAACAGAACAAGCCAATGTCGACACCGGGCGTTGCAAATTTCGCTTCGGTAGAAGCGACTGCCAAATCACAGCTCGCCACCAGCTGACAACCTGCGGCGGTCGCAACGCCTTGCACGGCCGCAATTACTGGCTGCGGCAGGCTGATGATCTGCTGCATCATTGCGCTGCACATTGTCATGATGTGGTGGAAATAGTCTCGGCCGCCGTCGGCATCGCCCCGCCGGCCGGTGAGTTCCTTGAGGTCATGACCCGCGCAAAAAGCAGGGCCATTCGCGGCGAGCACGACCGCGCGGATAGTCTTGTCGTCGGCGATTTCAGTCAGAGTTTTGGACAGCGCGATTAGCAGGACTTCCGACAAACTATTGCGAGCTTCGGGTCGGTTGAGCACGATTATGGCGACGTCCTGGTCGCGGTCGCGCAACAGTGCCGGGGCATCGGCAGTAAGAGCGGCCGCCGTTGGAGCATTCATACGGAGCGTTCCCAAGCTTAATTCGGCGAACCTTAATCCGAAGCTGGACCCATGCAAACTCGGAACAGCAGCCGGGATTGGACCTGAATGCCTGATTGACCTGATGGCGGTGCCGTCTATGACCAAGGCGCCGGATAGGCCGGCAACGGGGGAACGCGCATGCCGGCTCCGGCAATGAATGCCGACCAGATCGCAAATTTGCTGCACGAGGTTTTTCCGCAGGCGTTTTATCCCGGCTGCGGATTGATGATCGAGCGGGTCGATTACGCAGACATCCGCGTCAGACGGCACTTTCAAGAAGGTTACATTCGGCCAGGCGGCACTATTTCCGGGCCGACCATGATGGAGCTTGCCGACTTTGCGATGTATGTCGCCGTTTTTTCCGCGGTTGGCCCTCAGCCGCTCGCGGTCACCACAAATCTCAACATCAATTTCCTCCGCAAACCTGGAAAAGGCGATCTCATTGCGGAGGCTCGCTTGATGAAGGTTGGAAAGCGGTTGGCCGTCGGGGAGGTCACCATCTTTTCAGAAGGATTGGCCGAGCCCGTCGCCCATGTGACCTCGACCTATTCAATTCCAAACACCACCAATTAGCCGTTGGTACTAGATTACCATTCTTATAACTATATGAGTTAATAGATGAAATATCTTGCCGTTGCCGTTGACCGCGCGCAACTGTCTCAGCTAGATACCGTCAGCGCGGATGGGGCGCGCTCAGTTTCAAGGACAGATCTATGAAGACCTATTCGGCCAAGGCTGCCGACATCGAAAAAAAATGGGTGACGATCGACGCCACCGGGCTTGTCGTCGGCCGCCTCGCATCGATCGTCGCATTGCGTCTCCGCGGTAAGCACAAAGCGACTTACACTCCGCACGTTGATGACGGCGACAACGTCATTGTCATCAACGCCGCCAAGGCAGTGCTGACCGGACGCAAGCGCGACAAGAAGGTTTATCACCACCACACCGGGTATATCGGGGGCATCAAAGAGCGCACGGCCAAGGCCATTTTGGAAGGGCGCTTTCCAGAGCGCGTGGTCGAGAAGGCCATAGAGCGCATGTTGCCACGCGGTCCGCTCGGGCGTGTTCAGCTTGGAAACCTGCGCGTCTATCCGGGGCCTGAACATCCCCATGAGGCTCAGAAGCCGGAAAAGCTCGATGTGGCCGCTATGAATCGCAAGAACGTGAGGAGTGCCTGACCGTGGCCGAGACCGTGCAATCTTTGGAAGGTTTGGCGACGCTTAAGCCGGCTGCTCCCGAAGCGCCAAAATACGAGAAAAAGGTCGATCCGCAGGGGCGAGCCTACGCGACAGGCAAGCGTAAAAACGCTGTCGCGCGGGTATGGATTAAGCCTGGCTCCGGCAAGATCCTTATCAATACCAAGGCCGTGGAAGTGTTTTTCGCGCGCCCGGTGTTGCGCATGATGATCCAGCAGCCGCTAGTCGCCACCAATCGCGGCGGACAATACGATGTAACGTGCACCGTCTCGGGGGGCGGTTTGTCGGGGCAAGCTGGCGCAGTGCGTCACGGGTTGGCCAAGGCGCTGACTTATTTCGAACCGGATTTGCGTGGGGCACTCAAACGGGGCGGGTTTCTTACCCGCGACCCGCGCGTGGTCGAACGCAAGAAATACGGTCGAGCAAAAGCGCGGCGGTCGTTCCAGTTTTCGAAGCGTTAGCAAACCAACATCGTTACGAAAGGCGCGCCAAAAGCGCGCCTTTTTGTTTGCGATTTGCCGATCGATCAATTTTTATCGAATGTGTTTACCTTACGGCTACGCGAATTTGGCCCACCGGGAGCGGGCGAGCCTCAATATTGGCTCCACAAGTTGATTACAATTCGAGGAAGTCTTTCGTCGAAGCCCGCCTAATTGCGCAACGGAATCGTACTGCCACAGCGCTATTTTGCTGGCGTTGTTCGGCGCACTGAGCGTGCCGGATGGCAGGTGGGAGCACCGATGTCGCCAGTGGGTAACCTGCAATCTTCGAGCTTGGATTTACCAACGCTGTCGTTGGTGGCCGTATGCATTTCCGGCCTGCTCGGCCTATTTCTGATCATTGACTGGCTGCAGCAACGCAATGTCCGCGCACTGGCATGGTGGGGTTCGGCTTATTTGATCGGCGCCTCGTCGATGGCGCTGTGGAGCATGCCGACGCCACTGATCAAATTGCCGGAGGCAGTGCCCGGCGCCTTGACCTTCCTCGCCTGCGGCACGATCTGGAACGGGGTGCGGCTGTTCCAAGGCAGGCGCTTGCTGCCAAGTGCGACCTTCATCGGCGCCGCCGTCTGGTTGGCGCTCGGCCAAATTCCAGGCGTATTGGAGAATGGCAATGGCCAGATCCTCGGCGCCTTGATCGTTCCAGCCTACACGTTCTTCATCGCTATTGAACTTTGGCGAGAACGGCGCAGGACACGCTATTCGCGCGCGGCGGCCGTAGTGGTGCCATGCCTGCATGCGGGAATCTTTTTGATGCCGCTCGCCATGCACGCGTTCCTGCCTGCGGGACATAACGCCGCTTGGCTAACGGTGTTTACGCTTGAAACGATACTCTATGCGGTTGGCACTGCATTCATTGTGATGCTGATGGTCAAGGACTATCACGTCCACGTCTACCGCACCGCCGCATGCACCGATCATCTGACTGGCTTGCTTAACCGCCGCGCATTTTTCGAAAACGCGCTTACCTTGTGCACGCAGCAGGCCAAACGAGGCGAACCGGTTGCAATGCTGATGTTCGATTTGGATCATTTCAAGTCGATCAATGACTGCTTTGGCCATGCCGTTGGTGACGAAGTATTGCGCCTTTTCGGGCAGGTCGTGCGAGCCAGTACCCGTGCCAACGACATCATTGGCAGGTTCGGTGGCGAAGAATTTATTGCGATTGTTCCTGGCGGATTGGAGAGTGTCACCAAAATCGCCGAACGCGTCCGCTCCGGCTTTGAGGCCGCGGGCGCTGTTGTCGCTACCCACGCCGTTGGGGCGACCGTCAGCATTGGCGCCGCGACGTCTCACGAACCGGTCACGTCAATCGACGCGTTGATCGCGCGCGCGGACGCCGCGCTCTACCGCGCCAAGCATGATGGCCGCAACCGCCTGCGCACAGCTGGTGATGACGTCTCAAACGAGCGTGCGCGGCTCATCACGGCGGCTCGCCGCGCCCGCGTATCAGCGACCGGATCTCTTCCGCAGTTTTCGCGGCGCAGGGCAGTCAGCTGACGGTATCGCGAGACGGTCTCGTCTCAACGTCTCATTTACCCTATTCGCGGTACTATGCGTCCATGTGGCGTTCACAGGGTCATCCCGAGGCGCTTTCGCTCGAGCTCTATGCCGAGCGGGCAGGCAGTGCTTTGGCCTGCGCGTATTCGAACTCTGCTGAATTCGACGCGGCCCTGATAGCCGCCCGCCGCGCTGCCGGCGTCTACGGGCCGAGGCGCCATCGCAGGCACATCCTTGCGATCGTGGCCGGCATCGCCGCCGGGCTCATCTTTGTCGTTTTTCTGATGATCTGAGCGTCTCTCGCCCAAGAAAAAAGGCGCCCCTCGCGGAGCGCCCGAAAGTTGCATCGCAAAGTTACTTAACTTGCGCGATGTTTGGGAGGAACGCTTACGCCGAATAGTACATGTCGAACTCGACCGGATGCGGGGTGTGCTCGAACCGGATCACTTCCTGCATCTTGAGATCCATGTAGGAATCGATGAAATCGTCATCGAACACGCCACCTGCTTTCAGGAACTCGCGATCCTTGTCCAATTCGCCAAGCGCCTGGCGGAGAGAGCCGCACACTGTCGGGATCCTCTTCAATTCCGCCGGTGGGAGGTCGTAAAGGTCCTTATCGATCGCCGAACCTGGATCGAGCTTGTTCTTGATACCGTCAAGGCCGGCCATCAGCATGGCCGCAAAAGCGAGATACGGATTGGCGAGCGGATCAGGGAAGCGAACTTCGACACGCTTGGCCTTTGGGTTGGTCGTGTA
>DAHUXA010000091.1 GCA_027307405.1 Hyphomicrobiales bacterium
TCCCAGTGGCTTGGTCAATTCATCGGGAAAATATTTCAAAACGCACAACAGCGGATTCGGCGCTGCCTGCCCAAGTCCACAAATCGACGCATCGCGCATGGCGGTGGAAAGCTCCTCCAGCAACTTCACGTCCCAGGGGCCCTTGGCCATCAGCTTGGCCGCCTTCTCGGTACCGGCGCGGCAGGGCGTGCACTGACCACAGCTTTCGTCCTCGAAGAACTTCATCAGGTTCAATGCCGCAGCCTTGATGTCGTCCTTGTCGGAGAGGATCACAACCGCGTGCGATCCCACGAAGCAGCCATATTTTTCCAGTGTTCCGAAATCGAGGGGAATATCGGCCATCGATGCGGGCAATATGCCGCCAGAGGGACCACCCGGCAGATAGGCCTTGAACACATGGCCATCCTGCATGCCACCGCAGAATTCATCGATGAGCTCGCGCATGGTGATGCCGGCCGGGGCAAGTTTGACACCCGGGCTTTTCACGCGACCGGAAACCGAAAAGCTGCGGAAGCCCTTGCGCTCGTGGCGGCCCTGTGAGGCCATCCACTCGGCGCCTTTCTCAATAATATCGCGAATCCAGAACAGTGTTTCGACGTTCTGTTCAAGCGTCGGCCGCCCGAACAGGCCGACCTGCGCAACGTAAGGCGGACGATGGCGCGGCAGCCCGCGCTTGCCTTCGATCGATTCGATCATCGCCGACTCTTCACCGCAGATGTAGGCGCCGGCGCCTCGCCGCAGGTGCAATTTTGTGTGTGGTGAAAGTCCGGCCTTCTCGACCTTTTCGATTTCATCGGCGAGCATCAGCCGCAATTCGGGGTATTCGTCGCGAATGTAGATATAGGTATCTTTCGCCTCTACCACCCAGGCAGCGATCAGCACGCCTTCGATGAACCGGTGCGGATCACGCTCGAGATAGTAGCGATCCTTGAAAGTGCCGGGCTCGCCTTCGTCGGCGTTCACCGCGAACATGCGTGGCGCGGGCTCGGCGCGCACAAGCGACCATTTGCGTCCCGTCGGAAATCCCGCGCCGCCGAGACCGCGTAGGCCGGCATCGCTCACGATCTTGATGAGTTCGTCGCGCGTGCGCTTGTCAGTGAGGCAAGCTTTCAGCAGCGCATAGCCCCCGGCTTTTTGGTAGGCAGCGAAATCAGCGCCCGGCTTCCAAGCATGCGCGTGCGGTTTCGCCTTCACCGCCGCCGCAACATTGTCGGACGTCGCTTTGAAAGTCTGAACGTGACCAACCGCGCAGACCGGCGCACGGTCACAGGCGCCCATGCAAGGTGCACGCACTACACGAACGTCACGCCCAAGTTTGCTGGAGAGATCCTTCAGTAGTTTCTCGGCGCCCGCCATGGCGCAGGAGAGTGAATCGCACACACGCACGGTTACCGGCGGTGGCGGCAACTCGTCTTCCTTCACCACATCGAAATGCGCGTAGAAGGTGGCGACCTCATAGACTTCGGTGAGCGCCATTTTCATCTCGGCGGCGAGCGCAGCGAGATGTGCAGCAGAGAGATAACCGTACTGATCTTGAATGAGATGAAGGTGCTCGATCAGCAAATCGCGGCGGCGCGGCCGATCGGTGAGCAGCCCGCGTATCTCCACCAGCGCCTGCGGATCGACCTGGCGGCCTTTGGGGGTGCGCGGCGGGCGGCGTCTGCCACCCGTGCCGTTGCCTGCGGAACGGGGCGGATTCTGGATATTCATGCCTGACCTCGGTCCACGATTTGAAGGTGTTCCGGTGTCGAAACAACCCCGTGTTCGATATGGGTTGATAGATATCTTCTATCGATGATAGCCTTGTTGCTAATCAATTCTTTAGCAATCGGCGACGTCAGTCGGACGCGTTAGGAGAGCTAAGCCTTTGATCGACAAACTCGAATTCATTTTGGCGCTGGCTCGGGAAAGGCATTTTGGCCGCGCTGCTGAGACTTGTGGGGTCACGCAGCCCACGCTTTCAGCTGGAGTGAAACAGCTGGAAGAGCAAATGGGCGTGCTGTTGGTCAATCGCGGCTCGCGCTTTCAAGGCTTCACGCCCGAAGGACAGCGCGTACTCGAATGGGCGCGGCGCATCGTCGGCGACAGCCGTACGATGCGCGAGGAAATCAACTCATTGCGGCACGGCTTGTCAGGCCGCCTGCGCCTCGCCGCGATTCCGACTGCGCTGGCGATGGTCGCCGCGCTCACGACGCCCTATCGCGAGAAACATCCCAACGTGCAGTTCACCATCTATTCGCGCAACTCGATCGAGGTGCTCGAACTTCTCGACAACCTCGAGATCGACGCCGGTATCACTTATGTCGAGAACGAGCCGCTTGGCCGCGTCAGCAACGTGCCGCTTTATCGCGAGCACTACCGACTTCTCACATCGGCTGACGCGCCGCTCGGTAATCGTGATTCGGTGAGTTGGGCAGAAGTCGCGCAAGTGCCGCTTTGCCTGCTCACGCCGGACATGCAGAACCGCCGCATCATCGACCGGTTGCTCAAGAGTGCGGGTGGCGAGTCACGACCGACCCTGGAATCAGACTCGATGATCCTATTGTACTCCCATGTGCGCACCGGTCGCTGGGCGAGCGTGATGCCGGCCAAGATCGCGGACACGCTTGGCCTTACCGATGCTATCCGGGCCATTCCGATCATTCAGCCGGAAGCGGTTCAAACCATAGGCCTGGTAGTGCCGGCCCGTGAACCGATGACGCCAATCACCGCAGCATTGGTGGCGGAAGCGCGCCGCGTCGCACCGCAACTGTCTGGCTGAATCGTGAATCAGACGACTGCTTGAGAGATAAACTTACCGCAGGACCTAAATAGGCGCGACCGAAGGTGACGGCACCTCAACAATGTCGTCGTCAGCTATCGGCTGCTCGGCTTCTTCGTTCCGTGCGCGCTTTTTCTTGGAATTCGCCTTCACGCGTAACCTCGTACGCCGCTCATAGAACATCACAATATTCCGAGCGGTTTCCTGACTGAGTTTCTTATATCGCTCAAATGCCCGAGTGATGTCGTCCGGCTTGAGGTTGCGGTTGGCGGCATACATCAGCAGCAGCTCTCGCGCTGTCGTCCAGGAACAGCCGGCAGCCTTGGCAAGCAGCAGCACCATATCCTCGCCTTCATCGAGCAAGGCCCGTTCGACCAGGTCGACTGAGAAAACGCCAAGTCTAGACAGCGCAACCACCGTCTTCTCAAAATCCTGCGCGTGGGCCGGACCGTGAACGCTTGCTTCCGTGATGGGCCGTACGTTGAAACGCCTTTTGGCCTCTCGTACGGCCACGACATGCGCGCGCGAGCCCTTGCGAACTTCACGTTGCATCGCCGTTGCGACATCGTCGACCGTGTCTCGAATTGCGGCAACCGCTTCCGGATTGATCGCCTCAAGCTTGGCGCGGACGGTCGATGACGCAGCCTCCAGCAGCTTAAGGAAATACTGGCGCGGAATATCGCTGCGTTCGCCAAGTGCCAACGTCAGCTTTCGGTCATATCGAGCGCGATTCGTCAGCTTGCCGTAGCCTGCAAGAGAGAAACGCGCCCCTTTGTTCTTGACAACCCTGTAGACCACCCGCTCGTCACCGCGATCCACCAGGACATCGGTGACGTTTTCGCTCAATTTCAAACGCTGCGCGATCGCGAAGAGATGGTCCTGGCTCTTTGTTGTGGCGTTCTCGACTAGGTCATCGTCGCTCAGCTGTTCCGAATGGATGAGCACCGGTTCGGCCACCTCGATCGCATCGTCGAAAGCGAACGAGCGAACGAGCCGTGGCGGGGCGTTTCCCAAGCCAACCAGCCGCTGCGCAAGCTTTGCGCGCGCTGTGACCTCGATATCGGCACAGAGTCTGCCCAGCACATCATCGAACAGCGCAATCTGGTCATGAGAATAGCTGCGCGAGCCCGCCGCAAAGAGGTCGGTAACGCGATCGATGATTCTGAGACGATGTTTGGTGGTGGCGGTGGCAAGCGGACTGATCAACTCGTCGAGCAGCGAACGGCTGTCCGCGAGCACATCAGTTTGGTGAGATGTAGCAGCAGCTGACATGGACAATGCTGGTTTCGATAATTGCGAATTCCGTCTTGAAACCCTACCCGAAAGTTCCCAAGACTCGCTCTACAACGACTGTGCAAAAATGCGAAAAATTTTATGAAATTTGCACGCTCCGAAACACGTGCTGCCCACGCTTTGCATTGAAAAGGCCCGCTTTTAGCGGGCCTTTTCGCTATCGGTAGCCGTTTCCAAACAGCCTTAAAATAGACCTACGATCTGCCCTTGCGCGTTGACGTCGATCGCGTCAGCGGCTGGCACCTTGGGCAGACCAGGCATGGTCATGATTTCCCCGCATATCGCCACCACGAACTCCGCCCCGGCGGAGAGCCGCACCTCGCGTACATTGATGGTGTGATCTGCCGGCGCTCCCTTTGAATCCGGATTGGTCGAGAACGAGTACTGCGTCTTGGCAACGCAGATCGGAAGCTTGCCATAGCCCATGTCTTCCCAGGTCTTGAGCTGATCCTTCACCGACTTGTCGGCTGTTACATTCTTCGCCCGGTAGATCTCGCGTGCGATCGTTTCGATTTTTTCGAATAGCGGCATGTCATCGGGGTAAAGGAACTTCAGTTTGCTTTTGCCCTCGTCGATCACTTTAACCACTGCCTTGGCGACATCGGCAGCGCCCGCTCCACCCTTAGCCCAATGATCGGCCATCAGCGCCTCAACGCCGAGTGCCTTGCATTTTTCTTTCACCAGGGCGATTTCGGCATCGGTATCGGCGGAGAATCTGTTGATGGAAATCACCGCTGGCAGACCGAATTTTTTCACGTTTTCAACATGACGCTGGAGGTTCGCCATGCCGGCCTCAAGCGCCTTAAGATTTTCCGACTTGAGATCCTCTTTCTTGACGCCACCATGCATTTTGAGCGCGCGGATCGTTGCGACCAGCACGACACAATCGGGTGTCAAGTCTGCCTTACGGCATTTGATATCGAAAAATTTTTCGCCGCCAAGATCGGCACCAAAGCCCGCCTCCGTCACGACATAGTCGGCAAGTTTAAGCGCGGTCGTTGTCGCCAGGACCGAGTTGCAGCCATGTGCAATATTGGCGAAGGGACCACCATGGATGAAGGCGGGTGTGCCTTCCAGCGTCTGCACCAAATTAGGTGCGATAGCCTCCTTGAGGAGCGCCGCCATTGCGCCATGCGCCTTGAGGTCACGCGCGCGCACCGGTTTGCGGTCACGGGTATATGCGACAATAATATTGCCGAGACGCTCTTTGAGGTCGTCAAGATTCTTGGCAAGGCAGAAAATCGCCATCACTTCCGATGCAACGGTGATATCGAACCCGGCCTCGCGCGGGTAGCCGTTGGCGACGCCACCAAGTGAACAGACGATCTCGCGCAGCGCACGGTCGTTCATGTCCATGACACGGCGCCACGCGACTCGGCGCGAATCGATGCCCAGTGCGTTGCCCCAATAGATGTGGTTGTCGATCAGTGCCGACAGCAGATTGTGCGCCGAGGTAACAGCGTGGAAATCGCCGGTGAAATGCAGGTTGATATCTTCCATCGGCACCACCTGGGCATAGCCACCACCAGCGGCGCCGCCCTTCATGCCAAAGGACGGACCGAGCGAAGGCTCGCGCAGGCACAGCATTGCCTTCTTGCCGATGTGATTGAGCGCGTCAGTCAGGCCGACAGTGGTTGTGGTCTTGCCCTCACCTGCCGGCGTCGGCGTGATCGCGGTCACGAGGATCAGTTTGCCGTTCTTCTTGCCCTGCAATGACTTCACGTAATCCATCGACACCTTGGCCTTGTAGTGTCCGTAGGGTTCGAGGTTGTCCGGAGCGATACCGAGTTTTTCCTTGGCGATATCGAGAATCGGCCGCTTTTTCGCGGCCTGCGAAATTTCGATGTCGGACTTTGGGCTTTGATGTTGCGAGGCGGGCATGGAGTGTTTCCGTTTAATGTGAATGCGATGAACCGGCATTGTCTTTCAGTTTCATCACGGCCGGGCTTGTCCCGGCCATCCACGCCTTAGTCAAAAGAGAAAGGCGTAGATACCCGGTACAAGGCCGGGCATGACGGCGGAAAAGATCAGGTCAAAATCGCCCCCTTGGCGAGCTTGGCAGTGGAGATGAATTCGGAGGCATCGATTTTCTTGCCGCCGTCAGGCTGAACACGCGTCACTTTGAAACGGCCGTCGGCGCAGACCACCGTGAACCCGTCGGCATCGACCGCGACGACTTCGCCGAGCTTCCCGGCAATGCCCTTGGGGTCTTTTGCCGGTAGCGGCTTCGCGTCGAAAATTTTCAGCGTCTTCCCTTCGAGTGTCGTCCACGCACCCGGCGCCGGGTTGCAGCCACGGATCAATCGATCGACCTGCTCCCACGGTTTACCCCAATCGATTTTTGCATTGCCGGGACCGCAGCGACCCTCATAGGTCGCTTTCGATTCGTCCTGCTTGATGCGCGGGGCTTTGCCGGCCTTTACCAGATCGACCGACTCCATCATGGCATCGACGCCCATCGGAAAGAGGCGGTCGAAATAAACAGTGCCGAGCGTGTCGGCGCTGGAGATCGGCGTTTTCTTCTGAACGAGGATGTCGCCGGTATCGAGGCCATTATCGGGCCAAAAAATCGACAGGCCGGTTTCTTTTTCGCCCTTGATGATCGGCCAGTTGATTGCGCTGGCGCCGCGATAAGCGGGCAACAAAGATGGGTGATACTGGATCGAGCCGTGCGTCGGGATATTGAGGAAGTCTTCCGGCACGAACAGCGTAACAAAGGCCATCACCTGGAGATCAGGCTTGAGCGCCTTGAACTCTTCCCAAACCTTGGGGTCCTTGTAAGACGCGGGCTGATAGACAGGTAGTTCGGCCGCGATCGCCGCTTCCTTGAGCGGATCGGCCTTGGCACCTTCCTTTTCCGGCGCAACATAAACAGCAACCACGTTCTCGCCGCGCTTGAGCAGCGCTTCCAGCACAGCCTTACCGAAGGCCTGCTGGCCGTGAACCACGATACGCATTAAAAACTCTCCCCAAATTCATCAGACTGTCATGCCCGCGCAGGCGGGGCATCCAGCTCTTTTGTTAAACGCTGGATCGTCCGCCTTCGCGGACGATGATAGCTGCTAGGCCGCCTTTTCTTCCTTCTTCGGCGCACTCAGGGCGCCGGAGTTCTTGATTTCGCTGATGTCTTTGCTCGACAACTTGAGCACATCCTTGAGGATCTCATCGGTGTGCTCGCCTAGAAGCGGCGAACGCGTCACTTCGGAAATCGAGTCGGACATTTTGATCGGGTTGCCCACGCTCAGATATTTGCCACGCGTCGGGTGATCGACCTCAACCACCGTGCCGGTCTTGCGCAGCGACGGTTCCTCGGCGATCTCCTTCATCGACAAGATTGGACCAACCGGGATATCGACTTTGTTGCAGATTTCCATGACCTCGAATTTGGTCTTGGTCATCGTCCACTGTTCGATGCGAGCGAAGATCGCCTTCAGTTTCGGAAGTCGCGCGCGCGGCGTGGCGTATTCCGGATCGGTCTTCCAGGTGGGTTCGCCGATGAGATCGCAGATTGCCTGCCAGACCGGCGCCTGGGTGATGAAATAGATGTAGGCGTCGGGATCAGTCTCCCAGCCCTTGCACTTGAGGATCCAGCCGGGTTGGCCTCCGCCGGAATCGTTGCCTGCGCGCGGCACTGAGCTGCCGAAAGGAATGCCTTCGCCGTACTGGCTGTATTCCGTGAGCGGACCTTTCTCGATGCGCTGCTGGTCACGCAGCTTGACGCGGCAGAGATTGAGCACGCCATCCTGCATGGCGGCGAGCACCTTCTGCCCTCGCCCTGTGCGCATGCGCTGGTACAGTGCCGATACGATACCGAGCGCGAGATGTAGACCTGTGCCGGAATCGCCAATTTGCGCGCCTGTCACCAGCGGGGGGCCTTCGCGGAATCCCGTTGTCGACGCCGAGCCGCCCGCGCACTGCGCGACGTTCTCATAGACCTTGCAATCTTCGTAGGGGCCGGGGCCAAAACCTTTGACCGAGGCGACGATCATGCGCGGATTGAGCTTGTGGATGTAGTCCCAGGTGAGGCCCATGCGATCGAGCGCACCCGGCGCGAAATTCTCGACCAACACGTCGCAAACCTTGATCAGCCCGTCGAGGACGCGCTTGCCCTGCGGATGCTTGGAGTCGATGGTGATCGATCGCTTGTTGTGGTTGAGCATGGTGAAGTAGAGCGAATCCGCGCCTTTCACATCGACCAGCTGGCCGCGCGTGATGTCGCCGACGCCCGGACGCTCGACCTTGATCACATCGGCGCCGAGCCAAGCCAGCAATTGCGTACAGGTTGGCCCTGATTGCACATGGGTGAAATCGAGGATGCGCACACCCGTGAGCGCCTTGCCGGCCTGACCGTAGGGCTTGGTACTCGCCTTCGGTAAACCATTGCCGTTCGGCTTTTTCACCGCCGCCAACTTGACGACCTTGCGTGATTTTTTTGCCGCGGTTTTCGCCGTGGCTTTCTTTGCTTTCTTCTTGGCCATTGTCTCTCCTCCATCCTAGCTACGAAAGCGAACAGCGCAGGCCATCCCGAAAGGCGGCCCGCGCTCGCGTTATTTCTTCTTCAGCTTGCTTTGCGGGTTGAGATTGCCGATGCGACCGCTCTCGCTGCCGGCAGCCGGATCGAGGACCGCGTTGATCAGCGTCGGCTTGCCGGAGTCCATGGCCGCGTTGACGGCGCGCCTGAGCTCATCCGGGGACGTCGCGTTAACGCCGACGCCGCCGAAGGCGTCGATCATCTTGTCGTAGCGCGAACCCTTCACGAACACGGTCGGCGCCGGGTCTGAACTTACGGAATTGACGTCGGTGCCGCGATAAATGCCGTCGTTATTGAAGATGACAACGCAGACCGGCAACTTGTACCGACAGATGGTTTCGATCTCCATGCCGGAGAAGCCGAAGGCGCTGTCGCCTTCCACCGCAAGGACCGGCTTGCCGGTTTCGATGGCCGCAGCGATGGAATAGCCCATGCCGATGCCCATGATGCCCCAGGTGCCGACGTCCAAGCGCTTGCGCGGTTGATACATGTCGATGATGCCGCGCGCGAGATCGAGCGTATTGGCGCCTTCGTTGACGAGGATAGCGTCCGGGCGCTCCTTGATGACGGTGCGTAGCACGCCAAGCGCGCCGTGGTAGTCCATCGGCGAATTGTTGTTCATCAGCCGCGGCGCCATCTTGGCAACGTTCTCTTCGCGCTTCTTGGCGACCGCGCCGGTCCAATCGGCCGGCGGGGCTGGCCAGTTGCCACCCATGCCATGCAGAAGAGCCGAGACGCATGAACCGATGTCGCCAACCACCGGCGCGACGATCTCGACGTTCGAGTCCATTTCCTTCGGCTCGATGTCGATCTGGATGAACTTCTTCGGCGCGTCTCCCCAAGTCTTGCCCTTGCCATGCGAGAGGAGCCAGTTGAGCCGGGCGCCGATCAGCATCACGACATCGCTGTCTTTCAACACCGTCGAACGCGCCGCGCCCGCGCACTGCGGATGCGTATCGGGCAGCAAACCCTTGCCCATGCTCATGGGCAGGAAGGGAATGCCGCTCTTTTCCACCAGCGCGCGGATCGCGTCATCGGCCTGCGCATAGGCCGCGCCCTTGCCGAGGATGATCAGGGGGCGCTTGGCGCTCTTGAGCACTTCGAGGGCGCGCTTGACCGTTTCGGGCGCCGGAATCTGGGCCGGCGCTGGGTCAATCACTTTCACAAGCGACTTCTTTCCAGCCTCCGCATCCATCACCTGTCCGAACAGCTTGGCCGGCAGGTCGAGATAGACGCCGCCCGGACGGCCCGACACCGCGGCACGGATTGCGCGCGCCAGACCGATACCGATGTCTTGCGCGTGCAGCACGCGGAAAGCCGCCTTACACAATGGCTTGGCGATGGCGAGCTGATCCATCTCTTCGTAGTCGCCCTGCTGCAGGTCGACGATCTCGCGCTCCGACGAGCCCGACATCAGGATCATCGGGAAGCAGTTGGTCGTAGCGTGGGCGAGCGCGGTCAGGCCGTTGAGAAAGCCGGGTGCCGACACCGTGAGGCAAACGCCAGGTTTCTTGGTGAGAAAGCCGGCGATCGACGCCGCATAACCCGCGTTCTGCTCATGCCGGAACGAGATGACGCGGATGCCCTCGGCTTGCGCCATGCGGCCAAAGTCCGTGATCGGGATGCCAGGCACACCGTAGATTGTGTTGAGGCCGTTGAGCTTCAGCGCATCGATGATGAGGTGAAAGCCATCCGTCAGCTCACGCTCTGTTTCGGCAGAATCCGCGGGTTTTTCTTTTACTGCTGCGTCAGCCATGGGAGTCCTCCCTCGTAATTTGATATCAGACGTTTCAGTCCAAATAATCGGCATAGCGCGATACGTGATCGGCAAGGCCGAGTGCGTGGTCGCGCACCAGTTCTTCAGCGCGCCCGGTTGCGCGCGCTTCCAGTGCTTCGATGATGTTCATGTGGTCGCGGATCGATCTGTCGGCGCGATCTTTTTCACCAATAGTCTTACGTCGGATCATGCGCATATGCGTGAAGAGATTCTCGGCGAGGTCAATGAGCACGTCGTTGCGGCTAAGCTTGATGATCGTCTGGTGGAATTCGATGTTGACGTCGGAATATTCGTCTAGATGCGCGCGCAGCCGGCCATTTTCGAACGTAACGAACATCTTGCGCAGTCCGGCAATTTCCTCATCGGTCGCGGTCTGAGTAATCAGCCGAGCCGCCATGCTTTCCAGCGCTGCCCAAGCGGTGATCATCTCGATCACTTCGCGTTTCGTCTTGCGCACCACATAGATGCCGCGGCGGGGTACCGAGCGCACAAAGCCTTCGCTCTCAAGCTGCGCCATCGCCTCGCGCACGGGTGTGCGGCTGATGCCGAAGTCCTGAGCAAGTTTCCTTTCGTCCAGCCGGATGTCGTCCCGGTTGCGATAGATGTCCATCGCCACGATGGCGTTCTTCAGCGCCGTATAGGCCTGGTGCTTGAAGCTTGGCGTGACGTCGATCGGCTGGAGCGCGGGGTGGCGCGCGAGCGGCGCGCGGGCGGCGGCTCCGCGATCCAAACCAACGCGTCGGGGGTTACGATCTCGGCTACTCATGACTGGTATACAATATGCCAGATGTGCCAATGTGCAGCAACCGGCCTGTTTTCGCAGATTACGGACGGGCAAATCCCGCAGCGCTAAAAGTGTGAAGGTCGACCGGTGTTCATTCCGCCGGCCGGAGCTTGCCGGACCGCAATCGCGTCCAGCCCGCCTGGATCAGTGGCCAGAACAATGCGATCAGACCCAGGGTCATGATCGTGCTCACCAGACCAGTGGAGTAGAACACGCCGAGCCCACCCTGCGAAGCGAGAAGCGACTGACGGAATGCCTCTTCCGCCTTGTCGCCAAGCACGATCGCCAGCACCATCGGGGCCATCGGATAGTTGCATTTCTTCATGAAGTAGCCGGCAACGCCGAAGACCACCATCATAACGACGTCGAACGTGTTGTTGTGCACGGTGTAGGCACCGATCGCGCAGAACACCATGATCACCGGCGCGATCACGCTGAACGGAATGCGTAGAATGGCAGCGAACAGCGGAACGCAGGTCAGCACAACCAGGAGGCCGACGATATTGCCCATGTACATGCTGGCGATCAGGCCCCAGACGAAGTCCTTCTGTTCGACGAACAGCAGTGGGCCCGGCTGCAATCCCCAGATCAACAGGCCGCCCAGCAGCACAGCCGCGGTGGGTGAACCAGGAACGCCGAGTGCGATCATTGGCAGCAGCGCCGAGGTACCGGCGGCATGCGCCGCGGTTTCGGGTGCGACCACGCCTTCAATCTGCCCGGTGCCGAAGAGGTGGCCGTTTTTCGAAATTCGCTTCGCGATTCCGTAGCTCATGAACGACGCCGGTGTGGCGCCCGCAGGGCTGATGCCCATCCAGCACCCGATCAGGCATGAACGCAGATAGAGCATCCAGTAGCGCGGCAATTTCGCCCAGGTCTGCAACACAACTCTCATGTTCAGTGCCGCAGGCTTGCCGCGGAAGCTCAAACCCTCTTCCATTGTGAGCAAGATTTCGCCGATTCCAAACAGACCGATGACCGCGATCAGGAAGTCGAAGCCGTTCAGCATCTGCTCGACACCAAAAGTGAGGCGCAGCTGGCCGGTCATCTGGTCAAGACCGACGGCGCCAAGCCCGAAGCCCAACATCATCGACGCGACGGTCTTGAACGGCGGCTCCTTGCTCAGACCTACGAAGCTACAGAAGGCCAGGAAGTACACCGCAAAAATCTCGGGCGGACCGAACCGCAACGCAAAGCTCGCGACCAGCGGAGCTACCAACGTGATGATGATCACGGCGAACAGCGCGCCGACAAAGGACGAGGTAAATGCGGCGGTAAGCGCTTCGCCGGCACGTCCATTCTGCGCCATTGGATAGCCGTCGAACGTCGTCGCCACCGACCACGGTTCGCCCGGTATGTTGAACAAAATGGAGGTGATGGCACCACCGAACAGCGCACCCCAGTAAATGCATGACAGCATGATGATCGCCGACGTCGGCGACATCGAAAATGTCAGCGGCAGCAGGATGGCCACGCCGTTGGCGCCGCCGAGACCCGGCAGCACGCCGACAATAACGCCGAGCACGATGCCAACGAACATCAGCACCAGGTTGAACGGTTGCACCACCACCGCAAAGCCGTGAAAAAGATTACCGATATCTTCCATACTTTCCCGTCTCTAGATTTTGCCCAGCGATACGGCTTTCGATCAGAATCCCAGCATGCTTTCGAGCGGCCCTTTGGGTAGCGGGACCAGAAACCACGTTTCGAACATCAGGAACGTCAAAATCGGCACGGCGACTGAAACCGCCACAGTTGCGATCCACCCATATCGGCCGAACACGCGCATAAAGAACGCAATCAACAGAGCCGACGAGACATAGATGCCGAGATAAGGGATCAAGCACACGTAGACGATGGTCGGCACCAGAACCGACAAAACTTGCCGAAGTTGCCCCCATTCCGCGAACAGCCGCTCCTTGTCGGTGGCGAGCACCGAAATCAAGTTGATGGCGCAGGCGATGAGAACAACAATGCTGACATAAAAGGGAAAGAACCCGGCGCGCGGCCCGTCGTCGGCCCAACCGATCCCGACCTTGATGCTTCCGTAGATTCCAATGAGGGCGAGGAGAGCCATGAACCCGGCTACTCCAATCTCAACACTCCGGTGGGACGGACCCGTCCCACCGGTCTCTTTGACTGTTTGGCTCATTATTGTCTCACGTAATCTGCGACTGAGTTTTTCGCAGAATCAGTTGGTCTTGGCGAGGAACCCGGCGTCTTTCATCAGGCCTTCATGCAGCTTCTCCGCATCGGCAACCCATTTGGCGTATTGGTCGCCGGTCATGAAGGTCGTATTGAAGGCGCCATCACTCATCAGCTTTTTCCACTCGGGCGTCTCTCGCACTTTCTTGAACAGGTCGACATAGTAGGCGACCTCGTCCTTGGTGACGCCTGGCGGCATGAAGTAGCCGCGCAGCATGAGATATTCGACATCAAGGCCCTGCGACTTGCACGTCGGAATGTCGTTCCACGACATATCGCCGAAGATTTTTTCGTTATAGTCGAGCTTCTTGCTGTCAAACACGCAGAGTGGCCGCAACTTGCCGGCGCGCCAATGCGCTACGGCCTCAATCGGATTATTGACCGTCGAGTCGACGTGACCGCCGACCAACTGCACCGCGACCGCGCCGCCGCCCTTATAAGGAATGTAAGTCATCTTCTTGCCGGTCACCTTTTCAAGCGCGACGGTGATGATCTGGTCCTCCTGCTTGGAGCCGGTGCCACCCATCTTGAACTGGTTATCGGGCGCCGCCTTAATGGCGTTGATGTAATCCTTCGTGGTCTTGTACGGAGTATCGGCGTTGACCCAGAGGATGAATTCGTCGAGCGCCATCATCGCGACCGGAGTCAGGTCCTTCCAGTTAAAGGGAATGCCGGTGGCGAGCGGAGTGGTGAACAGGTTCGACAGCGTGATGATCAGCTTATGGGGATCACCTTTGGCGTTTTTCGCAGCGAGGAATCCTTCGCCGCCCGCACCACCCGATTGATTGATGACGACAACCGACTGCTTGGACAGATTGTGCTTGGTGATGATGCCCTGCATGACGCGGGCCATCTGATCGGCGCCACCGCCGGTGCCTGCCGGAACAATGATTTCGATGGGCTTGGTGGGCTCCCATGCTTGGGCTGGTATCGACCCCGCAATCGCGCCACCAAAACACGCTGCAGCAAAGCTTAAGGTCTTGCACGTAGTCTGCATCTCACTCCTCCCTAAGGTCCTCCGTTCGGCCGATCTTGTTGCCGGCTCGGCGACTATTCATCACCCTTGATCATATCGTAGTCCAGAATAGGCCAAATCATAAATAGTACCTATTCGCTAGACGCCATCGGATCGGCTGATGCGAGGCTCTTTGCCGCTCCTTTGAACTTTGCCGATTGGCCTGCCGCAACGCAACAAAGCGAGCATTTTTGGGCCCAATGCCGCGGGAGTAGCTGGAGTAAGGAGTAAGCAGAAATAATAAGAAGAGAGACAGCACGGTTCGGGCGTCTCGAAAAAAATCTCAGGCCCGGCCAAAGGCCGGGCCTGAGATTGCGCACTCGCGCGATG
>DAHUXA010000092.1 GCA_027307405.1 Hyphomicrobiales bacterium
TCAGCGCATGGGCGTCGGTCAGCGCCCGGCGGAACAGCGTGAACTGTCCGTCGACGCGCGCCTCCTGACTCGCCACGCGCGCGGCAGTCGCGTAATTCGAGCGCGAATTGGTGATGCCGTGACCGATCACTTTTCGATCTTCGTCGAGGAGGACAGCCTTGGTTGTCGTCGAACCAAGATCAATGCCGACGAAAGTCTTCATGCATTCCTCCTCAAGCCGCCGCGTCCACACCGGCACGCTTCTGGTCGATCATCTGGAAATAGCTTTCGAGGCGGTTTTTGATGTTGGCCGCCGAGAAGTAGCGCGGATCGACCAGGTCGGATTCCACGAATGCCGCCGGCTTGCCGGTGCGTTTCTCGACCTCGCGCATCATTAGCAGCTGTCCAGCCGAGAAGCTGTTGCAACTCTTGATCGAGTTGATCAGCAGACCGTCCGCCTCGTATTCATTGATGTAGTTGACCAGCATGTCGATACGCATCGGCAGGCTGCGGTTGGTGTAGACGCCGAGGCAATATTCGGCCAGCGTCTCCAACGGCTTGTCTGGATTATGACGGAAGCCGAAATCGTAGACGCCGCCGACCTTGGTGTAGCTCGACGCAACGACGACCGCGCCTTCGTCGTAGAACATTTTCCAAAACTGGCGGAAGCTTGTGTAGTTCGGTGGCCCCTCGACGACCAGCCGGTATTTCTCTTTGCCCATGTCACCATCTGGCGTGACCGGCCCCAAGCCTTTGGCCAGCCGGTCCTCGACCTCTTCGCGCAGGAACTTGTAATAATCGACCGCGTCCTGGGTGCCGCGGAAGGCGCCGAAGATCGGCCCGATGTAATAGATGCCGCCAAAATAGGCATCGATCGGCGACGGTTTGGATTTGGCGCTTTGCAACACGCGGACCAGATCGTCCTCGGCCTTGGTCGACTTCTTCAGGTACTCGCGCAGCCGGTCGATATCGAACTTAACTCCGGATACGCGCTCGAGCTTGGGGATAACCTCGTCCTTTAGCTGCTTCACCATGTAGTCGATCATGTTTTTGGTAATCTTGCCGTCGCCCATATAGGGCGTGTGCAACATGATCGTCTCGCACTTGTACTGCTCGCGCAGGAGCTCGAACCACTTCATGAAGGTGAAGCAGCCGGTATAGGAGAGCAGCAGCACATTGGGATCAGGAAATTTCTTGCCATTGGGGGCAATATTGCCCTTAGCCATCATGCCGATGTCCGACTTTACGTAGGTGCAGACGTCCTCCGAATGGCCGATCTTCTCCGCTTCGAGCACGTAACTGCCGCTCACGCGCCGCAGTCCGTTCTGGATAGCATTGACCTCCGGTAGATTGTTCAGGAGGTCGAAGCACATGATCAGCTCGTTGAGATTGCCCGGCACGAAGGTGGCGGCCACCTTGTCACCGGTCTCGTGCGCGCTGGTCAGCCGATCGTAATGCGCAGCCATCATCTCCTTCTGCTTCACCATGGAAGCATCCTTGACGGCCTCCTTCACCGGCGCCCGGGAGGTGACAATCTTTGTCTGCGTCGTCATGCTCCGCTCCATAGTTTGATTGAATCGGCGAATGTGCCGGCCTGCTCTCGGATCGGCTGCATCTGGCCGGAGTTTTCGGCGTATTTGAACGCTATGTAAGGGATGCCTGCCTCCTTGAGCACGTGCTGCAGCATTGGCCGCTCGAGCAATGCTGGATCGCAGAAGCTTGGCGCAGCGAAAATAACGCCTTCCGCGCTGGTGCGTTTCACCGCACGCACAAGATGCTGGCCCTTTTCCTTCTGGTTGGGTTCGTACTTGGCCGCCGTCGACTCGGAATGATGCAGGAAAGCGAGGGAAAGATTCCGGAGCGGATCGCCCTCGATCTCGACGTCGCCGGTGAGCCAGCGGGTGACCAGCAACAGATCGTCGTCCACCACGTAGCAGCCCGAAAGTTCGAGCGACTTGATCAGGTTGAGCGGCGGCTGCTCACAGAACATGCCAGTGAGCACGATGCGGCAATTGTCGCGCATCGGCCGCTCCTCGGCACGCGCCGCCGCAAGATAATCGCGCAACATGATTGTATGCTCCTCGACCGGGAGCACGAGGCCGGCGCGCACCATCAAATAGACCTCGGCGGCGGGTGCCTGCCACGGCCGCTCCGCCCTGAAGGTGTAAAGATCGCGCACCAATCGGCGGTTCTCGTTATACACCGCGATCGAGTGCCGAAGCTCGTCGTCGGTTATCGGCTTGCCGCGCAACTCGCCGAGATCATGGCGCAGCTCGGCCAGCTCATTGGCGTAGAAATTTCCCCCAATATCGTCCCGATAGTTCTGCGGAACGTCAAAATAATGGGAATAGACGTGGGGGAACATCATCTTCCACATGCCGGACAGATTGCGGATCACGTCGCAGATCGACGGGAACAACATGCCGTCGACGAAATCGATACGGCCGGACACGCCAAGTTCAATGGTCGAGCGCGGAATGCGACAGATATAGCTCTGGTAGTAGGCGTCGCCGTGGATGACTTCGAGCTGATCGCCGCCGCCCATAATGCCTACCGGCAACATGCCCGCGGCATGGATCATCTCGCGCGGCACGTAGATGGGCATGTAGCCGATCACCTTACGGCCGGGCTTCGCGGCTTTCCATTCGCGCGCGGAGGTGAACGAAAGATCCTCGAACAGCGCGCTCGCGCGTGCGACGATGCCGGCCGTAGCCGAAGGGTTCAACGATGTTGCCATTGTGCCGACCTCTTCGCGATAAAAGCTTCGAGACCGGCCACCGCGTCGTGGGTGACCATGAGCTCGTCGAGATAAAGCCGCTCAACGGCGCGGATCTTGTCTTTGACGCGCGCGACGTAGTCGAGCCGCGCCGCTTTGACTGCGTAGCGTAATGAACTCGCGCTTTTTGGCTTCAGATGTTCTTCGAAATA
The DNA here is from genome assembly GCA_027307405.1 of Hyphomicrobiales bacterium. GTDB lineage: Bacteria > Pseudomonadota > Alphaproteobacteria > Rhizobiales > Xanthobacteraceae > Pseudolabrys. The sequence goes on from DAHUXA010000092.1 coordinate 2,908, forward strand.
GGCGAGCGCGGCATGCTCCGGATCGGCGACCGCTTCGTGGGCGATGCCCATTGCCGCCGCTTGCGCGCCGGTGATGCTGCGGCCGGACACCAGCAGATCGAACGCGCGCTGCGGGCCGACCAGTTCCGGCAACAAGCAAGAGGCAGCCGGCGCGAACACGCCGAGTTTCATTTCCGGCTGGCCGAGATTGGCATCCGGAGCAACGAATATGAGATGGCCGGCCAGCGCGAGTTCGAGGCCGCCGCCGAGACATTGGCCGCGTACCGCCACCAGCACCGGCACGGGCAATTCGACCATGCGCAGGAGCAGGCGATGCAGCCCGACCAGCATGGCGGCGCACTGACCCGGCAGATGTTCCTCAACGCTGGCGCCAAAGCTGAAATGCGGCCCCTCGGCATCGAGAACCACCGCACCGAGTTCGGCCTTGCCGACATGCTCCACTAGCGCCTGGTCCAGCGCTGCTATCATGCCAGCATCGATAAGATTTGCCTTTGGCCGGTTCAGCCGCAACCGCAGTAACCGGCCCTCCACCTCCGACCAAACCTTGAGGGGTGTCGTCACAGCCATTACCTCGCCCGCGGCATGATGCTCTCGGTGAGTTCGTCGCTCCACCGCTTATTCTCAGCGAGCGCCCGACGTAGCGCCACGAAATCGGCTTCTCGCCCGCTCTCGCGCGTGCCCTCATTGAAAGCGCGGAAACCGGCGCGCGCTTCCGTCATCATGTTGAGAGCCAGCCAGTCGCGCGCGTTTTCTTTATTGTTGTTCCACGCATTGAGTTTTGGTTTACGCAACTCCTCGACCGTCTTGGTTGTACATTCGGGGAAAGTGTAAAGCAGTTTGGTGCATAGCGCCTCGACCCTCTCGTCGAGCAGACTGAGATCGATAGTGCCCCGCTTTAGCAGGGCCTGACCTTCGGCCGCCGCTTCACCTGTCTTGGGTTCACCGTGGACGATGCGTCCATATTCATCGAGAAAGCGATCAGTCCACACCAACGGATTAGCAATGAACTTGCCGTCAACTTTGAGTGCCGGCACGATCTCGCAGACGACGCCGAGGCGGTATGCTTTGTGCGCCGAGAACGGCTCGCAAAGTAGGCCCGAAACCATCGCCTGTTCGCAGCCAATCATATACGGAAGGAAATCGGTCGCTCCACCGATCGGCGCTGAGCCATGTTTGGGACCGGCCTGCCCGAATCGCGCGAGATCTTGGGCAATCGAGAAGTCACAAGCCATGCCGATTTCCTGGCCGCCACCGATGCGCATGCCGTTCACGCGACAGATAACCGGCTTGTCGCAGCCAATAATCGCGGACACCATGTCGTTGAAAAGCCGCATGTAGCCCCGGTATTCTTGGGGATTGCCGGCATAGTATTCGGCGTATTCTTTGGTATTGCCACCAGTGCAAAAGGCTTTGTCGCCGGCGCCCGTGAACACTACTGCAACGATGTCACGCGCCGCGCTGGCGGCGCGAAAGGCCAATATCGTCGCCTTCACCATATCGGTCGTGTACGAATTGAATTGGCCGGGGTTATCCAGCGTGATCCATGCATTGAATAGACCGGCTACTGGTTTGCCGTCGACGCCCTTCACCGGACGCTTCTCATAGTGCACGCCCTTTGAAACGGTCTCACGCACAATGTCGGTGACAAGATTGTGGTCCTTGACTTCAGATTCTCGTGGGGCGATCACGTGGGCTACTTGGCTGGTCATTGAATTCTCCTCACGATGCGGGCACGAGGACGGCGCGGCGCTTCAGTACGCCGGCATGGACCGCCTCGAATATTTGATTGATTTCGTTGAGCGGATGCTTCTCAACGAATGGCGTGACCTTGATGTGGCCATTCATCACGAGCTCTAAGGCATCAGGATAGAGCTCGGGCGGACAGCCCCAATTTCCGATCGCCCGCGCGTGATATGCCATCAAATTCGATAGTCGGACCTCGACCTTGTCCATGGTGAAGCCGACGACGGCGAGCGTCGCACCGTGATTTAACAGACCGAAAGCTGTTTCTTGGCCGGCGCGGGTGCCGGAACATTCAAAAATAATCCACTCGGTCTGGCGCAAGTTGTGGTCTTTGGCGAATGATTGGATTGCCGCTTTGATGTCGCGCGGCGAGAGTTTGCGGGAATTCAAAGTGAGTGCGGCACCCTGCCCGGTGAGGGCGGCGAGCTTTTCATCGTTCACGTCAATCGCGACAACGACGCCGCCCAAAGCAGCCGCGATCTGCGCGGCATAACCGCCGACGCCGCCAACGCCGTTGACAATGACGAGATCTCCATTCGTGACGCCGGCCTGCACAACCGCTTGATAGGGCGTAGTCACTGCGTCGGCGACCACGGAAAGATCGGCCAAATCGATTCCGGCGGCGGCTAGGCGATGCTCATCGACAACACACAGTCCGTGCGAGGGCACAATGATATGCGTCGCGAAGCCGCCTTGAATGTCGTTACCCGGCATTTTCTGGTTCGGGCAGATCGTTCCCTTGCCGCGGCGGCAGGTATCGCAGTGGCCGCACGGAATGACCGCGGGAACAATAACTGCTTGGTCAGTGTAATAGAGAGCGTCCGTGCCAGTATCGACAACATGACCGCTGATCTCGTGCCCGAGCGCGAGCGGCAGTTCGTGCTTGGTGCGCACACCATCATAATAATAGCCGAGATCGGTGTGGCAGACGCCGCAACCCGCGATTTCGACTAGGACGTCGTCAGGGGCCAGGGTACCGATATCGAATTCCATGGGGATGAAAGGCTTGCCTGGGCCCGTCATCATCCAGCGCACCGGCTTGGCATTCATGGCATTGCCCTCCAACTAGCTAGGCCGTTGAGCCCCATCGGAGGCATTATTCGTTCACAACCGCTGGACTGCCTTGATCAACGTCAAGGAAAAGGAAAAAAACGCATTCTAGTACTTAAATACAGAGTGGGCGGCTGCGCCCTCGGAAACAGGCTCTGATTAGGGAGCAATGACTATGGCAGCTTCGCCGAGCATTTCGATTGCGATCGTTGGCAGCGGGGGCGCCGGGGCTCTGACCACGGGAAATTCCCTGCTGGAGGCGGCCTGTGCCATCGGCTGGCATGGGCTGTTTACGCGCACGCTTGGCCCGCAGATTCGCGGTGGCGAGGCGGCAGCACTCGTTCGGCTAGCCGTCCATCCGGTCGAATGCCTCCCCGACAGGTTTGATCTCCTGATCGGCATCGACTGGCTGAATGCTCACCGCTTCGGCTCTGAGATCCAGGTGACTCCCGGAACCCTGGTGATTAGTGATCCCCAAGGCGGCGATCCGCCGCCAATGGTAACCCGATCCGGAGCGCGCATCGTTGAAATCCCCATGAAGCAGATGGCCAAGGCCATTCGCGATGGGCGCCCCAATATGATCGCGCTCGGTATTGCCGGCCGGCTGCTGGGGCTTGGCGTTGATCAGGTGGTGGCGCCGATCGCAAAGCGACTTGCAGACAAGGGGCCAGCCGCCATCGAGGCCAGCCAAGCCGGAATCAAAGTCGGTTTCGGCGTGGCGGCGGGGATCGATTTCGGTATGCAACTCGCCGCGCCGAGCGCGAGCGCCACCCGTAGGTGGTTACTGTCGGGAAACGAGGCAACTGCACTTGGTGCCATCCGCGGCGGTGTCCGCTTCGCCGCCGCCTATCCAATAACGCCCGCGACGGAAGTTCTCGAATGGCTAGCGCCAAGTCTTGCCAAAGTCGGTGGGGTGCTGCTGCAAGCCGAAGACGAGCTCGCGGCAATCAACATGATCATCGGCTCATCATTTGGTGGCACGCCGGCGCTAACGGCAACCTCTGGGCCCGGCCTTTCCCTAATGATCGAAGCACTCGGCCTCGCCACGTCAGCCGAAATCCCGATTGTCGTCGTGGATGTAATGCGCGGCGGGCCATCGACGGGCATCCCCACAAAATCCGAGCAAGCCGACCTGAATATCGCCGTCTACGGCCTGCACGGTGATGCACCGCATCTTGTGCTGGCGCCGCAATCAATCGGCGACTGCATGTTCACAACGCAATGGGCGACATATCTCGCGGAAACGCTTCAATCTCCGGCTATTGTCCTGTCTGATCAATTCATGGGACAGGCGCGCGCCGCGATCGATCGGCCTGCTGATGTGGCTTTCATTGGCGCGCGGTCCGTCGCAACCGATATTGTCGGCGCCTATGAACGCTACGCCTTGGCGGCGAACGGTATATCCCCCATGGCAATTCCGGGAACGCGCGGCGGACAATACACTGCGGACGGCCTCACTCATTCCGAACGCGGGATTCCGACCAGTGGCGCCGCCGACCATCGCGCCCAGCTCGACAAGCGACGCGATAAGCTTGAGCACTTCAATTTCGGCGACCACTGGGCGATGGTCGAAGGTGCAGGCGATCTCGCCGTCTTAACCTGGGGATCCGTCACCAGCTCTGCGCGCGAAGCGATCGGACGCGCGGCTGCCGATGGAATCAATGCTCGTCTTATCGCACCACGCCTGCTGTTACCGACCCAGCCTGAGCGACTGCAAGCCGCGCTCGACGGCGTAAAACGTATCCTGGTTGTCGAACAAACGCATGGCGGCCAGTTCCATCGTTACCTAAGGGCGCACTATGACCTGCCGGCGCAGGTTCGCGTGTTGAATCGCCCAGGGCCAGTACCGATCACGGCCGGTGAAGTTTACCGTGCAATTACGGAATGGAGATAGCGATGTCGACCGTTGATACGCGCATCGCCCGCAAGCCTGCTGAATACAAATCCGACATCAAGCCGATATGGTGTCCCGGCTGCGGCGATTATCACGTGCTCATGTCGTTCACGCGTGCATTTGCGCAATTGGGATTGCCGCCGGAGCAAATCGTGGTCGTTTCCGGTATCGGTTGTTCGTCGCGCATTCCCGCCTACACGAATTGCTATGGCTTTCACGGCGTACACGGCCGTTCGCTAGCGTTGGCCGCCGGTCTGAAGGTGACGCGGCCCGATCTCACCGTCGTGGTCGCCAGCGGCGACGGCGACGGCTACTCGATCGGCGGCAATCACTTCCTGCACGCTTGCCGCCGCAACATCGACATGACTTATGTGGTCATGGACAATCACATCTACGGGATGACCAAGGGCCAGCCATCACCGACCACAGAGCCGGAGTTCGACACCGCGCTGTCGCCTGGCGGGACTCGCGTGCGGCCATTCCATCCATTGGTCGTCGCGCTTGCTTCAGGAGCGAACTTCATCGCCCGTTGTTTCTCGGGTGAACCGAACGAAACGGCCGCTGTGTTGGTAGAGGCGATCAAACACCCTGGATTCTCATTTGTCGAAATCCTCAGCCCTTGTGTGACCTTTCGCCCCGACGAGAAGGCATGGAAAGACCTGGTGCATCCGGCCCCGGTCACCGCAACCACTGATCCGGGCAAGGCGGCACGCCGAATCATGACCGACGATGGCTTCAACCTCGGAATTTTGTATCGCGGCAATCGCGAGCCATTTCAGCCCGCGGTTGGTGCAACCAACATCGATCTGTCCGAACTAGAGAAGGATTTCGAGCTATGAGCAAAACAGCAGGCAGCCCGAAAGTGGCCAACCTTAACGACTTGCTGGCGGTCGCCTATCAGATCGAGACCGATGCGGTCGATCGTTACAATCTGTTGGCTGACCAAATGGAAACTCACAATAATGCAGAATTGGTGAAAGTGTTTCGCGATTTGGCCCGCGCGGAAGGCATCCATGGCGAGGAAATCCGTCGTCTTTCCGGCGATTTCGACGTGGTCGCACATGCCCGCCAGATCGCCAAATTTGAACGGGGTGAGAGCCCGGAAGAAGCCGAGCTCGGCTCTGCTCACTACCTCATGACGCCTTGGCATGCGCTGCAGCTCTCGCTCGCCGGCGAAGAACGCGCGCTTGCGTATTTCAAGTCTATCGTCGAGACGGCAAAGGATCAGAAGGTCAAAGACATGGCCGCCGAACTTGTCGAAGAGGAGGCCGAGCACGTAAATCTCGTTCATCGACTGCTGCGCCGCTATCCACAGCCGAGCGAGTCCTGGGCCGAGGATTTAGATCCGCCAGTACCACAGGAATGACGGTCCCGACGCCGCACGCATCGTCACGCGCCACGCCAAAATGCTTCAATCAATTGGCCTTGCTGCGCCGGTCTACCACCCGCACTGCCTTGCCTTGCGATCGTGGAACCTCGCCTTCCGACTTGACCGCAACTTTGCAGGTTACGCCGATCAAAGACTTTATGTGGTGAGTGACTTCGTTGGCCTTGCCGAAGCGATCTCCGGTAAAAGTCGGCGCAAGCTCGACCTCCACGGTCATCTCATCGAGGGCGCCCTCGCGCGTCAGAACAATCTGGTAGTGGGGGGCAAGCCCCGGAAAGCCGACTAGGACCGCCTCCACTTGCGAGGGATAGACATTGACCCCGCGAATAATGAGCATGTCGTCATTGCGTCCGGTGACCCGCAGAATACGAACATGGGTGCGGCCGCACGCGCAGGGCACATTGCTGAGGCGGGTGATATCGCGCGTGCGATAACGAATCATCGGCTGCGCCTCTTTGGTCAATGTCGTGATAACTAGCTCGCCGGTCGCCCCCATCGGTAGCGACTGTAACGTTTCAGGATCGATGATTTCGAACAGGAAATGATCCTCCCAGCCGTGCAATCCCGCCTGGACGCTATGACACTCGCACGCCACGCCCGGCCCCATTATTTCGGAAAGGCCGTAGACGTCTACCGCCTTGAGACCAAGCCGAGACTCCAGGTCGGACCGCATGGCGTCGCTCCACGGCTCGGCCCCAAACAGCCCGATCCGCAAGGCCGATTGCTTCAGGTCGACACGCATTTTTTGGGCGACCTCCGCGATATTGAGCGCATAAGAAGGCGTGGCACAAAGCACGCTGGCTTTGAAATCAGTGAGGAGAGTCACCTGACGTTCCGTTCCGCCGCCCGAGACCGGCACGACGGCGCACCCAAGCCGTTCTGCCCCGTAGTGCGCACCCAGGCCTCCGGTGAACAGACCATACCCGTAGGCATTGTGGACGATATCGCCCGGCACAGCGCCGGCACACGCAAAACAGCGCGCCATTAAATCAGCCCAGGTAGAGAGGTCACCTTTTGTGTAGCCGACCACTGTAGGTTTTCCGGTCGTTCCTGAAGACGCGTGGATCCGCAGAATCTGCTCATGCGGCACTGCGAACATGCCGAATGGATAGTTGTCGCGCAGGTCGTTTTTCAGCGTAAACGGGAACCGGACAATGTCGGATAGACCTTTGAAACCGGCCGGGTTGACGCCGGCCGCGTCAAACTTTTTGCGATAATGCGGAACATTGGCATAGGCGCGATCGAGCGTCTGCTTCAGGCGCACGGTTTGCAGCGCGGTTAGAGCTTCGCGCGATATTGTTTCAAGGTCGGGGTCAAACATGAAGGCTTTTGAGATTCTAGTTGCCGTTTGGGTGCCCATGACAACTCCTTCGTCTTTCCTTTTATGAAATTGACCACCCCGGCTTGACCGGCGGGCCTACGATGCCGCAACCGCGCACGGGTGTGTGGGCGAGCGCGAAGCCCTGATTAAAGCCGGCGCGTGCAACAAGGATGAATTTCAAAACAGCACCGGCGACCGTGACACAAAGCCCGGCGGCGCCCCACACCAGTACGGCTGCCGGCATCACGACCAAGCCAATGATGATCAAAGCCAAAGGCAAAGCCAGACCAAACGCAAAGAACCACGGTCTGTAATCATACAATACCGTGAGCGTGCGCGTCGGCGCGCCCTCGGCTGCAAGCGCGACAAGATAGGAGCGCCAGATCCAACCGCGCAGTACGGCCAAAACGACTGTGATCATGGCGACGGTCCGTGCCAAAGGCATTAGCGCCGACATTTGCGCAACAGCCGCGAGAAACAGGCCACTGCCCTCCGTAACACCGGTCACGATTATCAACGGCAAGGTCCACCCAATACGCCAGGCTGCAATACCCTTGGCCTCTTTCAGGATCATCGCCTGGCTGCACAGGAACAGCCCGGCAAATACCGCGGCACAGATCAACAGCGTAGGCACGCCGGATCCGAGCGCCAGCGCCGCCAGTGGAAACAACGCAACCGCAATCCAGGCTTCGCGCGTCATCCACGAGCGTTGCGGTTGGCGTAAAACATAGACAAACCGGAGCGGCCGCCCGATCTTCAGCAGCACCAGAAACAGACCGAGTGCAACAATTCCGAGTGCCGGCCAGCCAAGCAGAGTAACTTCTCCATAGTGGAGGCCGACAATTGCACTGAACATGAACAGTCCGCCTCCCATGCCGCCGCAAATGAAATTGCCAGCAGCTTTCCAGTCCCAGTGCTCTTGCCGTACGGGCTCGACGCCGCGCGTACGCATTTCGCCAGCGGCCGAAGCAATGCTTGGCACGGCTGCGCTCCCTTGCGCCTCCCCGTCGTTTGCCTTGCCGTAAACGTAGTGGAAGCCCGGATCGGTTCCGAGCTCGGCATGCATGCGGAAGCTTTTCTGCTCCTGCAACAACAGCGACACATTGCTGTTTGGATCGTCGATGTCACCAAAATGCAATGCGTCCGCGATGCAGGCGTTGACGCAGGCCGGCGTCGCGCATGGGTCGATCCCAGGGGTAAGACTGTTCTCGACGCCGAAATCGATTCGGTCAGCGCAGAACGTGCACTTCTGTGCGACGCCGACCCGTGCCGCATCGGCGCGTTCAACCTCGTTCTGCATGGCCGGGCCATAGGCAAAATGTGGCTCTTGCACGAGAAAACGCGCTTGATAGGGGCAAGCGACCTCGCAATAGGCACAGCCGATGCACAAATCGTAATCAATCGTAACAATTCCGTCCGCGCGCTGGCGGGTTGCCGTCGTCGGGCAGACATGCATGCAGGGGGGATCGGCGCAGTGTTGGCATCCGACCGGAACGAACACACGACTGACGTTCGGATAACTGCCAACCTCGATATCAAGCACCTTTCGCCACTGCACTGCCGGGGAGGTGGCATTGGTGTGCCGGCAAGCCGCCGTGCACGTCTGGCAGCCGACGCAGCGCTCGAGATCGGCGACCATGACCCAGCGCGTCATGACGCAGCTCCTAGCGGCGTAACCTTGACTTTGACGAGATCAGCACTCGAGCCGGTCGCATCGGTTAAATCGAGCAGCATCGGCACCAGCGCATTCATGCTAGGGGCGTGGAAATCTTTAGCGAAAGGAGTCGCCCAGTGATCGAACTGGCCGATCATCAGCAGTGTGTCGGGACGGATACCCTCGCACAGCATGGCCCGCCCCTTGGTATCGTTGAGCGGCGAGCGCACATCCACAATGTCACCGTCGCCGATACCGAGGCGCGCGGCCACTTTGTGGTTCATGACAACACAACCGTGACCAGCGACGTTGTCGGCGACCTCCTTGATGATCTGAATGCCGACATTGCCGCCCCATGAGTACTGCATGCTACGGGCGGTGATCAGCCAAAATGGGTAATCCTCAATGCGCACGGAAAAATGCTTCTCGAGCGCGTTCTCCCATATTGTCTGGAGATCGTGCCATCGCGGCAGTGGCTCGTATTCAGCGAGCTGCTTGTCCCACCAATGGATACCCTGGTCATGCAGCCGACGGCCGAGCTCTTTGCCAATGCGGAATAGTTGCTCCTGGTAAGGTTGCTCGAAGCGCAATCCTTCCTCGACCAGCTTCGGATAAAGGTACCATTGCAATCGCGGGAACGGCTTCACACGGAACCCGTGCTGGCGAAACCAATCTAACCCCTCGGATTCTGCGCCATCAGTGACTTCGGCACTGGCGGCACGGCAACTGGCATCCCAGATCGTCTCGACGTCGTGCACTTTCTGCGGATCTAGCGAGAAATCGTAATTCCTGCCGCTGAGCCTGACGCCGGCAGCGCCGCGGTTGATCGCCGAATTGTATGCTTCGATCAACCCGGTACGGCGAGCAAGCTCTGTTGCGATCCAGGTGAAATCCTTGGCCTCCCCTTGCGGCGGTACTGCCGGCGCGCGCAGCGCGAAACCTTGGTGGTCCCAGAATTGTTCGACATATTTCGTACCGCCGATGCGCAATAGCTGCAGGCCTTCGAGGTCCGTGCAATCCGGCAGCAGCACGTCCGCCATGTGATTTGTCTCATCGCGCGTATAGGCGAAACAGACGGTGAATGGAAACTTGGCGATCGCGTTTCCGACGGCTTTAGTGTCCCAAAACGAAATCGTCGGATTAGTGCGATAGACAAACCAAACGTCGGGCGGCGAGGCCGCCGGAAGTTTTTCGAAGTCCTCGTTTTGCATCATCCAGGCGAGGTGGGTCGGGCCGAGTGCCTGACTCCAGGCTGAATCGGCCACCAACGGCACCAGCGTCCGGTGCGCGCTACGCGCCAGCGGACGTGAAATCCATTCGCTTTTGCTGGTCGGATTCATGGGATATTTCATGAATCCATCCGGCCCCGGCTTCACGCTTGACCAGCGATTGTCGGCCGGTCGATTGAGTCTGACCATTGTGCCAAGTGTGCTGCCAGGTACCTCAAGCGCACCGAACAGGCAGCCGATCAGCGTCCGCGCCCAGCAGCATTCGTAACCACCCCAGCCATTGTTGACGGTCTTGCCGAGCGAAATCGAAACCGGCCGCAACGGCAGCGACACGCCCTCGATCTCGATCGTTTCACCAACGCGCGCGTGGTCGAGAAACTCGTTGGCTATACGACGGATGGTCGCAGCTGGCACGTCGCAAATCGGCTCCGCCCATTCTGGCAAATACTCCTTCACATGGACCACGAGCCGCGCGAATGCTGTGCTGACTGTGACCGCCTTGTGCGAGATCAGTTCCTCGTCGGCGTCCACCTCGACACCGTCGATGACAAACGAGCCTTCCAGCGTTGGATCGATGTCGGGCATATCGAACGGCACCGCTCGACCAGTCGCGCCGTCCATCACCAGCGGCTTGCGCGTGACCGAATCGCGCATGAAGAGACCATTCGGCCCGACCAGATAAGGCGAGGAGGTGCGATGTTTGAGGAAGGGCAGATCGAGCCGATCACGCGGATGCTCGTGCAAAAATACATGAATCATTGCGAACAGAAATGCAGAATCGGTTTTCGGCCTGATTGGAATCCATTCCGCCGAGCATGCTCCCGTGACCGAGAGATGGGGTTCAATTTGCACCCGTTTCATGCCGCGCTTGCGGGCATCCGCGTGGCGCTTGACGCCGCACACTCCGCCGGAGGCCTCGACATTGGCGCCGAACGAAACGAGGTACTCGCAGAGCGGCGTATCGGGTGAAACCGTGAACCCGCGATGCCATAGTTCGCCATAAAGATGCTCGGAGTGATAACACTTCACGCCCTGCCCCGAGCCGAAGCTCATGTCGATAGGTCCCCAGGCCGACAAGAACGCAGGAAGCGTCCCCATATAAGCCGTCGGCGTACCGCCGCCACCGAAGCTTGCGGCAACGCGCGGATAGCCCGTTTCATCGGTGAGGCCCTTCGAGCGTACGGTGTTAAGCTTGTCGGCGACGAGCGACAGTGCCTCCTCCCAGGAAATTCGAACAAAGCCTGGCTCTTCGCCCCGGCCCTTCTTCGGATTCGTCCGTTTCATCGGATAGAGAATCCGATTTGGGTTGTAGGCTTTCTGCACCAACCCGAAGGCCTTCACGCAGACCTTACCGCCGGCAGGATGGATGGCCGCCGCATCGAAGTTTGGAGATACCTCTGTTGCAACGCCGTCCTCAACGCGCACTTTGA
>DAHUXA010000093.1 GCA_027307405.1 Hyphomicrobiales bacterium
ATCGCAGCGGCCAAGAACAAAGGCTGCGATCTCATCGTCATGGCATCGCACGGGCGCAGTGGACTATCCGGAGTTCTGCTCGGCAGTGTGACAAACAAGGTGCTGACGCACACGAAAACTCCGGTACTGATTTGTCACTGAATGCACGGTAAGCGCCAATAGCGGACATTGCATCGGTTATTCGATCACCTCGGCAGCGCGGCCCGAACTGCGCCGACGCTCGGGTGGTCGCGGAGTTTTGGTGAGCCGGTCATTGCGGCCTTAGCCCGACGCACCGCTATATTGTGCGGCACCGTTAGGATAGCATTTTGCCGATGTTCGGGGAGCGCAAGTGGCGATGAGCGCAAGCATCAAAGTTATTTTGGCAATTCTCGCAGGACTTACTGCGAGTGCCCTTGCGCGGTTTTCTAACGGTCCGAGCGCTGCCGACACTTACACCGGTGGTTTCTTGTATTGGTTAGATTATTCGGGCTTTGATTTTGGTGCAATTACCGCTGGAATAGTTTGGCTCGTTATGCACGGCTCTCCTAACCGCGCCTCAGTCGCGGCTACGAGCCTGCTGTCGGTGACCGTTCTAGCCGCCCTGATCGCCATGCTTGGCGTGATCGGCAAGTAATAGGTGCCAAACGGTTTGATCTATCTCAAAGCTGAAAACTTGGAGCCGTGCATCATTTTTAAGTTGAGTGCGACTTTATCGCCCCTTGCGTCATGGCCGGCACTCAATTGGCCTTGGGCAAGATTTGAAACCAATCTTGTCCGGGGCTGATTAGGAGTAGGGAGGCGCGTGATGGATCAGCCCGGGCCCATGAAAAAGACGGATGTCATCAAGCGCTCAATCTTCATCAACGGACACAAGACAAGCGTGTCGCTAGAAAACGAATTTTGGCAAGGCTTGCGCGAAATTGCCGAGCACGATCGCACGACAGTTGCCATGCTGGTGGAACGGATCGACCGCGCCCGGAATACCTGCAACCTCTCGTCGGCGATACGCGTATTCGTCTTCAACCATTTTCGTGACGAAAAAAATAGCAGCGGGGAAAAACATCATCCAGCTTTGGTGGTGGCATAAAAACGGAGAACGCAAATGGATCCTCATCTGGCCACTTTAAAACGCCGGCATAAGGCGATTGAAGACGAAATTGCTGATGCTCTCAGGCACCGTTCAACTGACGATTTGATGATCGGCGATTTGAAACGCCGGAAATTGCATTTGAAAGAAGAGATCGAGCGGACTTAGTACGGTCGACAGTAAAATACACTAAGATAGTTGCATGCGTACTACTCTGTACAAAGGAATTGTTGTTAGGAAAGTTCACTCGCCTCATTAGCGAGGAATCGAATGCTAGGTATTCTCCATCAAGCGGTTCCTCGATACACCTCTTATCCAACAGCACCGAACTTCAGTTCGGCGGTCGATGACGCTGTCTATCGGTCCTGGCTGGCCGGGCTTGCCGAAAACGCCACTCTCTCGATTTATTTGCATGTACCATATTGCAGGGACCTTTGCTTTTATTGCGGGTGCAATACCAAGGCCACTCACAAACAAAAGCCGATCGAGCGTTACGCAAAACTGATTGCCGAAGAAATGGCGCAGATCGCGCGCTATGCGGGCCGACATAAAGTCAGGTACTTGCATTGGGGTGGTGGAACTCCGTCAATTCTCGGTGCGGATTTACTTAAGTTCACAGCCGGTGAACTGGCGCGCCATTTCGATCTTGCCGCGCTTGTTGAACATGCGATCGAATTGGACCCTCGCTATTTAAACCCTTCTCTCGTCCGAGCCTTGAGAAGCATCGGCGTCAACCGCGCGAGCCTCGGTGTGCAAGATTTCAACCCCCGGGTGCAGCAAACGGTGGGTCGCATACAGCCTTTTGATGTTGTCAAGAACGCGGTCGTTACGCTGCGCGAATTCGGCGTAGTAAAAATCAATCTTGATCTCATGTACGGGTTGCCGCGACAAACGGTTTCTAACATTCAAGAAACAGTGCATCTGGCTCATCAATTAGAACCGCAGCGCATTGCAGTTTTCGGGTATGCACACGTGCCCTGGTTCAGGGCGCAGCAGCGACTGATAGATGAATCCGAGCTTCCTTCCGCTAGGGAACGATTGGCACAAGCTACGGCCGCACATGATGCATTGGTCCAACTTGGGTATCAGCCGATCGGCCTTGATCACTACGCGCGATCAGATGACCAGATAGCAACCGCGGCAAGAGCGGGGCGGCTTCGCCGTAATTTCCAAGGGTACACGGTGGATGACGCGGATGCGTTGATCGGCTTGGGGGCTTCCGCTATTAGCCGACTGCCTAATGGTTTCGCACAAAATGCGTCTGACGTCGGCGGTTATTCGCGCGCCGTCGCGGCGGCCAAATTGGCGACAGTTAAGGGCATCAGTATTTCGGTTGACGATCGCATCCGCGGGCAAATCATTGAGCGATTAATGTGCGATATGGCTGTGGATTTAGAGGCAATCGGCGACAGATTCGAAATCGATGTGGGTTCTAATTTTTCGGATGCACTTGCCGCATTGGACCCGCTCAGAGATATTGGCAACTTGCAAATCGATGGCTATCGTATCCGAATAACCGATAAAGGCCGTCCTTTTGCGCGCGTCGTTGCTTCTGCGTTCGATGCTTACCTAAAGCGTAATCACACCCGGCATTCACCCGCTATCTAACCTCAGCGATCTTGAACGTTTTGGCGAGCGGCACCCGTACCACTTGTGCCCCACCCACCTTAGGCAGGCCAACGAGACACAATCGAATACTACCGGCTGTAAGAGAGCGAAGGTCACAGACCATGAGGCTCGCGGTCAAGCACCGAGCGAGAGGAACGCACGCACTAATTCTCGCATTTGTTCCCGTTTTCATTCTGGTTACCGGCGGCGTGCCGCCGGTAGTTGCCAAAGACCCCGAACAATGGCTGGTCAAAGGCAGGCTCTTGGGCAAATACGGCAATAAATCAACCGACATAAGCGGGATAGCCTGCTCAACAGCAGAAGGTTTTCCTCGCTCGTGTCTAGTAATCGATGACAATCTTCAGAGCGGGCAGTTCGTGGTCGTTCGTCAAGGAGAGCTTGTTGCCGGCGATTTGGTCCGGCTTATTTCCAATACGTATAGAGGCAAGCGACTTGAACTAGACGGTGAGGGCGTCGCGTATGCCGACGGATATTATTATGTGATTGGCTCGCACGGTCACCCGCGCGACAGCCAGCACAAGCTCGATCCGATTAAAGATGCGGTCAAAATCAAAGCCAGAATTGCCGCGAGCAGTCAGATTGTCCGCATTGCAGACCACGCGGATACACCGGCAATAGTGGCCACTGGAAAGCTGCGGGCGATTATCGCCGCCAATCCCGTGCTCAGCCCTTTTCTTGACCGCCGGCTCGAAATTAACGGCCTCACGATCGAAGGCGTTGCGGTCAAAGACGGGCGCCTATTTGTAGGATTCCGCGCGCCGTCTCTTGATAACGGACGCGCGGCCGTATTGTCGGTGCGGCTAGGTGCACTGTTTGGCATGAACCCGGCAGATGCGAAACTCTACCAGCTGCCGCTCGGCGACGGTCAGGGCGTGCGTGACCTTGCGCCGTATGCAAATGGCTTTCTTGTCCTCGCCGGTCCGGCTACGGACGGTGGCGCCTACGCGATCTATTGGTGGGATGGCGTAAGCGAAAACACGCGCCTACTCAGAGATCTTGCCGATGTGACCGGCAAGGATGGAGAGCGCAAGGCCGAAGCATTGCTTCCCCTTGATGAAAGCACTTCCCACGTGCGGGTGCTCATACTGTTCGATGGGGCGAAGCAAGGCGGTCCAATTGCAATCAAAGTGCCGTTGCCTAATTCAAGACGCTAGCGCGAATGATAAATGCAAAAAGGGGCAATAGCGCTGTCTGATTCAAGTCAAAGACTTTTCACCGCACTTCTCGTTTTATTTTTACAAGGTGTTGGAGAGGCTTGTGGCGCGAGGCGCCTCGGTTTTTTCGACGCGAAAATTGACGGGTTGCTCTCAGCGTAGCGAGGGAGCCGACTCATTTGCTGCTCAAACAACCTCATACATGATGAGGCCCGCAATGCAACAAATCGAAATCCAAGAATACGCCCAACAGTTGTTGGAAACGCATGGCGATAAGGCCATTGTCGTAGCTGCCAAAAAGGCTTGCGCATTCGAAGAAGCGGGCAATATCAAAGAAGCTAACACGTGGAGGCACATTGAAGCGGCTCTCAAGCTAATGCGTGGGCCTAAAGTAAGCTGAAGTTAGGCGATATACGACGTCGGCCATTCGACATTGATTGGCGCTTTGGCATGCCCGCTAAGTGCCAGAATTCGCGCCCTTGGTTGAAATGAAGTAGGCCGTCAACTAAGACGGCCTACTATTTTGATTGAGCCGCCGAGAGGCTTAAGCGTACAGTTAACCTTGAAACTCTAGGAGGACGACCATGATTCGGACTATTGGTGTTGCAGCGTTGCTGGCACTTACTGCCGCAACTATGCCGTCACCGGCGGGGGCTCAGGATGCGCTCGGGGGCGCGATCGGGGGCGCCATTGTTGGCGGCGTGATCGGCGGTGCGGCGACCGGCCGCGCGGGCGGCGCAGCGGTGGGCGCAGTCATCGGGGGTGCAACGGGTGCGGCGATTGGTGCCGAGGCCGAGCGGCGGCGCGGCGGCTATTATTGGTGGCGCGACGGATGCTACTATCGCTATCCAGATGGCGGCTATGTGCGCGTCAAACGTGGCAACTGCTACTGAGCGGTGTCTTGCGCGCCAGCACAAAACCTTTTTGCTTTACCCTGAAAGCGGATGTCGGGCTGTGATGTCCGCTTAGTGCCATAAGTAGACATTCGCAAAGTAAGCCGCGCGAAATCAGACAAACCGCCCCGGATGACCCGCGCATATTGCGCCTGCAGGTCGATTGAATACATTGCTAGCTACGCAATTTATGCGAGTTAATGGCTCATTAGGCCTTCGCGTTACGGTAGAATTTATATTTCCTGTATACGATCATTTTGTCAGTTTCCGGTACTTGTACAAATCTGAGTGCGCCTGTGCTGCCGCAGAATCTCATTTCCGATCTTGAAAACGCAGTCGCGACCCGGTCAGTCGAAACCGGGGCAATGTTGCGTCGGGTAACTGACCTCTTCCTCATAAATGCAGGGCACTATTCTGCTGACCAGCTCGAGTTGTACGACGGCATTTTGAAAGTGCTCATCGCCGCTGTTGAGGTCAGTGCTCGCGCGGAACTTGCCCAACGGCTTGCGCCGGTTGACGGTGCACCTGCCGAAACAATCCGAACACTCGCGCTTGACGACGCGATTGAGGTGGCAGAGCCGGTTCTCGCCCAATCCAATGTGCTGGACGATGAGACTCTGACCCATTGCATAACGATCAATGGGCAGGAGCATCTACTTGCTATTGCCACCCGTAATAAGCTTAGCGAAATAGTCAGCGATCAATTGGTGACAAAAGGCAACATCAAAGTGTTGCGTACTCTGGCCAGCAATCCAGGTGCAGCGATCTCCGATCTGGGTTTTGGGATCCTCGTCAAAAAAAGCGCCGACGACGATTGGCTATCAGAACGCGTCGCCAGGAGGATTGATATTCCGGAGCATCACCTGCGCGAACTTATATCGAAGGCGTCGGAAATAGTGCGACAAAGACTAACGGCGGATATTCCGGAACTTGGCGAAACAATCAAAGAAATATGTGCGCCGGTCAACGGAAACGAGGCAGGCTTAGCCAAAGACTACAGGACGGCCGAGCTCGTCGTTAAGTCACAACCGCTTACCGAAGCGGTTGTGATGGAATTTGCGAAAGCAAAGAAACTCGAAGAAGTCATTGTCGCAATTGCGCAGCTGTCGGGCCTTTCGGCGACCGAAATTGAACGGTTGTTTATGGGTTCCTGGTCAAGCCCAGTTGCCGTTATTTTTAAGGCAATCGGTTTCCGATTGGCGACAGTGGATGCAATTTATCGGTCGCGCCTGTCGGCTGGCCAGGTCGTTCATGACGATTTAACGCAGGTAAAGGCGGAATTTATCGCTCTCCGCCGCCCTACCGCGGAGCGCATCATGCGTTTTTATAGCGCGAGAAAAGCGGCCAAACTCTCCGAGCTCGCATAAGCGACTTTGACACACGGGATAGTCGGCGCGACGGCCTCAATGATGCTCCGGGTTGTGCGATATCCGCTTTGAGGCGGACATCGCCAAGCCGATCTTGATGCGATGTGCGGAAGCAGCCGCGCCCCAAATGAGGCGCGGCGTCCCGATCAGATTAGATAGACCGGCCAGAGCCACTTCGCAGCTTTTGTCTGCGCATCGGCCCGGTCAAAGGGCAGATGGTAATCGCCTGGCATCGTCAGTTCGTTCCAACTTTCGGAACGACGCTCTTCGGCGACACGTCCTGCGATAGCGACCCGGCTGGTCCAATTTAGGAAGCTGTTCGACATCGGTGCCTCCAATCTTTGGATTGGTCAGTTCAACTGATCAACCATCGCAAACAGACAGGCCAGTGCAGGCCCCGAGGGTAAAGTTTGCTGCTGTTTCTTTCCCTCCTACAGTTTCCAGCACTTCGTCGGAGACTTCGTAGGTGAGGAGATTGTCTTCATTCTGCTCGATGTTAGTCATGGTTCTGATCCTGTTGTGTGTGGGTGTCCCAATCCTGAGAGCGACATCATTGGTGTTAGTTACGACCGCGCTGGCTTTTCGCCTGTGATCCGGGTCACAAAACGTGCGTTTGGTATCGCGCTACAGGCGGATGGAACTCGGGCCTGTGGCTTTCCGATAGACAGATTACCTGGCTTTGCGTCCTAAAGTCCGCTTATGCCTCGAGAGCTGACATGTGCCGGCGCGTAGGGGCGGCGGCTACGGCGCTATCGGCGAGTTGATCTTGCGTGCGGTGTCGACGATCCAGTCGCGATAAAGCAACAGCGGTGTCACGCCGGTGAGGCCGCCGCAGCCTTCTTCGTCGCCGGGCGCAGTCGACCAGCTCACTACGCCGATGATCATCGGGCCGTCGCCATCGAATGCCGGCGCGCCGGAATCTCCGGTGCAGCCGCCGAGCCCGATGCGCAAATTGCGGGTGGCGTCGTCATAGAGCCGGATCTGCAACGAGCCGGGTTTGCCGGTCACCGTCAAAGTCGCCATGCGCGGCAAGCCGAGCCCGCGCGCCGTCCCCGCCAGAGTGACACCGAAGCCTGCAATGGTGAGCGTCTCGCCGACCGCAACGCGGCGGGGTGCCGCCAGCGTTGCCGGCACCACGACATCCGGTAGGGGCGCAGCAAGCTTGAGTAAGGCGATGTCGGCGGTGGCGCGGCTTGCAGCATAGCTCGCGTAGTCGAAGCGCGGGTGGCGTACGACTGTGCGCACGGGGATCTGCACCCCGGTCTGGTAAGGCTTGATCGTGTAGTCGACAGGCCGATTGACGCAGTGCGCGGCCGTGAGCACCAGGTCACGCGCCAAAGCCGTGCCGGTGCAGAGATCGTCGCGCGCATCGACGATCATCACAATCGGCCGCGCCGCCCATGTGGCCGCCGGCGGCGCATTGCCCGTCACGGCCAAGGCCGGCGCGCTGAGCATCAACCAAAAAATTAGGGAAAGGACGCGGGCGGACATGCCCGTGAAGGATAGCACATGAGTTCGAAATTGCTGACAGGCCCTGCCGTCGAGCCGTTATCGCTCGACGAAGCCAAGACATTCCTGCGTGTCGAGCACAGCGACGACGACCAGGTTATCGGCGCGCTGATTGCCAGCGCGCGCATGCACGTTGAAGCGCAAGCGAAAATTGCGCTGATCACGCAGAGCTGGCGCATGGTGTTCGATTGCTGGCCGCACCATGGCCGTATTGTCGTGCGGCCAGGGCCGCTCAAAGCGCTCAGCGCCGTGCGCGTCTACGATATCGACGGCAACCCGCACATCGTCGACACGCAAGCTTTTGTGCCGGACTTCGGCGCCTCGACCCTGTACGGGGTTAATTCAGGGCTTGGGCGCAGCGGTAAAGTGCTGCGACGTGCGCTCAAGTTACCCGACAATTCAAGCGCAGTTACCGAAGCAGTTATTGCAGCGACGAGGTCGATCGACCCCAGACTCCTGATCGTCGCCATCTGCGATGAACGGCTGCACTTTCTTCAATCACTGAAGACCTGGACGGTATTCGGAGCCGGTTGGGGTAGGCGTGTCGCGGACGTGAAATCAGCAGCGGTGGCTATGGCGGCAGATGCCCGTGTGGTGGCGCACGGCAAATAGCGATGAAAAACAAATTCGGAGGAATGCAATCAGTGTGGATCGAGATCAAATCATGGTTCAAGAACTCAGTCACAATCCTTTGGGCGCGCGTGCAGGTGTTTGCGGGCATTGCGGCCGCCGCGCTCATGGCTCTCGCATCTGACCCCAATGTGACCAGCGCGATTCAAACTGCGTTGCAGCCTAAATATATCCCGTATTACGTCATCGCTATTGGGCTCATCACCGAGATCGCGCGGCGACGCACGGCCAGGAGCTTGAAGTAAATGGTCTCTGCTGCACTGAGCTGGCTCGGCAGCCTGCTTGGCGGCCCGTTTGCGAAAGCTGCGGTTGACGCCTATCGCGCCAAACTGGCCGCCGAAAATACGAGTGAAAAAATTGCAGCTGACCTTGCTGCGCGCGAACTATCGGTCGAGCAGCGCGAGCGTGAGCTAGCGACGGAAGTTTTGGTGGCGGAGCAGGGGCGGTGGTATACGGCGTTGCCGCGGCCGCTGTTCGCCTCAGCGTTCATTATTTACGTGTGGAAGGTGGTGGTCTGGGACAAAGTTCTGGCACGACCGATGCGCTCTCAGGCGAGGTGTCGCAATGGGCCGCGACCGTGCTCACCGCTTATTTTGGCGGGCGTAGTCTCGAGAAGGTCGCGCGGATTTTGGCAAAGAAATGAACGGGTCCGCTCTGTGCGGCCGCGATGTTTATGTCTGCTTTGACTCAGTGAATCTCGCCATCAGTCGAGTGTTACCGCCGGTCGTTGCAATGCATCGCAATTGACACGTTTTGATTCCGGTCGATAGCATGATTAACGCCGGTGCAGTTGTACTGGATCGCGATACGGGGAACCCGATGTCAGTCAATGTCGAAGGGGCGACCTTGGCTCAGTACGCGGCACGCAAAGTGCGCATCCGCGAACATCGGATTCCGAGCGTCAACAGCGCGCCCTACATTTGCGTCGAAGGACCGGATCGCAATCTATGGTTCTGCGAAAGCGGCACCGCGAAGATCGGACGTTTTGATCCGCGCAGTGCGGCGTTCACTGAATTCTCACTGCCGACCGCTGGCGCCACACCGATTGGCATCACGCTTGGCGCCGACGGCAATCTGTGGTTCGCCCAGAAATGCGCCAACAAGATCGGCCGAATCACCTTAAGCGGTGCTTTGGCGGAGTTTTCTGTACCCACTGAGAATGCTGGACCTGACGGGATCGCGCTGGGGCCGGATGGCAATGTTTGGTTCTCGGAAACCGACACGAGCCAAATTGGCCGTATCACGCCGAACGGGAAAATCACCGAATTTAAGAGCGGCATCACGCCCGGCAGCAAGCCGCTGTCGATAGTTGTGCGTGACGGCGCGCTCTGGTTCAGCGAGGCCGCCGGCAACCGCGTCGGCCGCATCACCGTGGACGGCACCGTGAGCGAATTCGACATCCCAAGCCGCGACAGCCAGCCGCGTGCCATGGTCACCCATCCCGATGGCAGCATTTGGTTCGTCGAAACCGGCGCCAATGCTCTGGGTCGTCTCGACCGCGATGGCACATTCGGGGAATTTATCATCCCGACGCCGAACGCATCCTTGCGTGGCGTAACCGTCGGCGCGGATGGCAATCTATGGTGTACCGAAAACTTCGCCAACAAGATCGGCTGTATGACACCGGATGGAGCACTAATCGGTGAATACGATATTCCCACACCGGCAAGTGGCGCGCGGTGTATCGTTTCCATGTCGAACGGGCGACTTTATTTCACGCAATACGACGTCGGGCTGATCGGGGAAATCATTCTCGAATAGTGAAAAGATGGAGAGATGGGTGGTTGTTGACCGGATCGACTATCAAGCAGGCGAAACCGCGTGCACCGGCGCGTTGGTTTATGATGGCCGCGTCAGCGGGCCGCGGCCGCTGCTGCTGATGTCGCCGAACTGGCTCGGTGTAAGCAATGATTCCATCAAGCGCGCCGCAACCATCGCAGACAGCAAATATGTAGCCTTCGTCGCCGATATGTATGGAGGCGGTAAAATTCCCGCCGGTCCGCCGGAAGCGGGCCCGCTCGCCAACGCATTACGCGCCGATGGGCTCGAACGGCGCCGCCGCATCGCTGCCGCGCTCGATGCCCTGCGCAGCGAAAGCGCCAAGCGTAAGATTGGCGATCTCAAGCGCCAAGCCGCGGTTGGCTTCTGTTTTGGCGGTGGCAATGTTCTTGAGCTCGCGCGCGCCGGCGCGGATCTGCAAGCGGTTATCTGCCTGCACGGCGATCTGCTGACACCACTTCCGGCCAAGCCGGGAGACATCAGGGCCGCAATCTGCGTGATGCACGGCGCAAAAGACCCGGTCGTGCCAAAGCACGACCGTGATGTTTTCGAAGCCGAAATGGAAGCCGCAGGTGCGAAATGGCAGATGTTGATCTTTGGCGGCCTGTTGCATTCGTTCTGCGAGGCCGAATCCGACGTGCCCGGCATCGCCAGCTTCGATCCAGGCGCCGCGAGGCAGTGTTATCGCATGATCGACGACTTTGCGACCGCTGCATTCGACGGAAAACTATAGGCGCGGAAAATTGGGGAAGGAACCGTGATGAAAAAATTCGGGCGCATCGTTTTCAGCTTTATGGTCGTGTGTTGCGCGGCGTCGGCGCACGCGCAAACCTATCCGGATCGGCCGATCCGGTTGATCGTCTCGATCGCCGCCGGGAGCGTAACCGACGTCATCATGCGCTCGGCAACGGTCGAACTCACGCCGCTCTTCGGCCAGCCATTGGTCATCGAGAATCGCGGAGGTGCCAGTGGCATCGTCGCAGCGCAGGCCTGCGCGCAAGCCGCGCCTGACGGTTACACGCTGTGCGTGATCTACCACAGCACGATGTCGTACAATCCGCTGTTGTTCGACAAATTGCCCTATGATCCGGATCGCGATCTGGTGCCAGTGGCGCGACTGTTCTTTCTCAACGAAGGGCTGTTCGTGTCGGCAGAGCTAGGTGTCAATTCTGTCGCCGAGCTCAAGGCAATGGCGCAGGCGAAGCCTGAAGCGCTTAATTACGCCACACTCGGCGACGGCTCATTTCCGGACCTATTTTTGAGATGGATGAACAATCAGTGGGGCACCAAAATCGTCGGCGTGCCCTACAAAGGCGGTGGCCCGGCAGCGCAAGCGGTCGCCAGCAATCAGGTGCAACTGACGCGTTTCGGCATCGGCAATTTTCTCGGGCTGATCGAAGCCGGCAAAGTAAAGGCGCTTGCAGTTTCGGCCGACAAGCGCTCACCGCTGCTGCCGAACGTGCCAACCCTGGCCGAGGCAGGGCTCGGAGGTTACCCGGGGCAGGGCTGGTGGGGGCTTGCGGCGCCAAAGGGCACGCCGCCCGCGATCATCAACAAGGTCAATGCCGAATTCGTCAAAGTATTCAGCGACCCGAAATTCGCCGTGTTCCTCGACAAGCAGGCGGTGGTGCCGGCGCCGACCACACCGGCTGACTTTGCTGCGTTCCTGCAAGAGGATCGCAAAGCAGCCGAGTCGCTAATCAAGATCGCGAACAGCAAGCGCGAGGAGTACAAACCACAATAGCGGTTCGATCAAAAATCTAGAACTCCCCGGCATCGGGCAATGTATAGGCCAGCTAAGGCGTATGTCCGCTTTGGCTCATTAGTCGCCACGCTTATTCGATCACCTCATCAGCGCGGGCGAGCAGTGTGGGTGACACAGTGAGCCCGAGCAACTTCGCTGTCTTCATGTTAATGAGCAGCTCGAACTTTGTTGGTTGCTCAACCGGTAGATCAGCTGGGCTGGCACCCTTCAGAACTTTGTCCACGTAGCTCGCGCCGCGGCGGAACAGATCGATACGGTTTGGTCCATAGCCAACGAGGCCGCCTGCCTTGGCGAACTCTATTGGTCCAAACATCGGCAGTTTGTGTTTAATTGCGAGTTCTGCGAGTCGGCTGGCTCCGGCAATGTAGAGGGGTGTTGTCAGAATCAGCACCGCTTCGGCACGTTCCTTGCTCATTGTCGCAAAAGCATCATCATATTCCGTCGAGGCGCGCACCGGCAGAGTTTGAAGCTGGAGTCTGAAGGCGGGAGCAGCCGATTCGACCGCTTGTAGGCCCGGCTTGTGCGAAGGTGTTGCAGGGTCCCAGATCACCGCAACGCGCGAGAGGCCGGGAACGACCTCCTTGAGTAGTTGCATACCTTTCACACTTGTCTCAGGCAGCATGACAGAAAGCCCTGTAATGTTGCCACCGGGCCGCGCGAGACTGTCAACGTGGCCACTTTCGATTGGACCAGCGTGGCTCATGAATATGATGGGAATTGTCGAAGTCGCTCGCTTGGCTGCCTCGGTGTAGATCGAACTAGGTACAACAATGATATCGACGTTGAGCCGAACCAGTTCTTCGGCCAATTCACGCATTCGTTCCGGCCGTCCCTCTGCCCATCGGTACTCGATAGCGACGTTCTGACCGTCAATCCAACCCAGTTCGCGAAGCCCACGGCGAAACGCTTCAATCGCTTCCATAAATACTCCTGGGCTGTCCCATAGAAATCCCACTCGGTAGAGCCTGCCGGTCGTCTGCGCCCGCGCCGCGAGCGGCCAAAACACGGCTGAACCAGCAATCACTTTGATGAAATCACGACGTCTCATGTTGCTTTCCCCGGGGGGCGCAGGACCACGCCATGTCCGTTTAAGCATAGCACGACACCATAGGGCGGCTCTTTTGTCGTCTGAGTCTTATTAAAAGACGTTTTTGACCAAGATTCGAATGACGGAGCTCGCTAAAGCGCGCGAGGGGCGGAGCTCGACGGCCAATGAAGCAGCGTGGCTACATACGTTTAAGTATAGTGGCGACAGTGAGTGTGCTTGTGGCGACAGGCGCGCTCGTTGTAACACGGGTCGAACTGACGCAGGCGCAAGGCCTCGGCGTAGGACCGCATCTCGACGAAATCAAACACGATTATCGGCGCCCCGCGGCGCATCCTGTCGAGAATCAGGCTTTGGTCGATCTCGGCCGTGGTCTTTTCTTCGACGCGCGTATTTCCGCGTCGGGCAAGACCGCGTGCGCAACTTGCCATTTCCCGGAGCTGGGCTACGTGGTGACCGATGCGCATCCGCGCAACGATTCCGGCAAGCCGACCTCGCGCAAATCGCAGCCGCTGATCGGGTTGGGTTACGCCGGCAATGCGCCGGTCGGGTGGGACGGACGCAGTCCGACGCTGGAGGCGCAGGCGAAAGCATCGATGGCCACCGGGTCCATGTCGATGCGCGAAACCGATACGCCGGTGAAGATCGAGACAATCGAGGAGCGTGTCAAATCGGCTCCTGGCTATGCGGCAAAGTTCAATGCCGCCTTGCCCGGCCAGCCCATCGATGTCGATGCCATCGCGCTCGCACTGGCAGCGTTCGAACGTACATTGGAACCAGGAATTGCGCCGTTCGACCGATGGATCGCGGGGAATGAGACAGCAATCTCGGAATCGGCCAAACGCGGGTTCGTGTTGTTCACGGGCAAGGCCAACTGCGCTGGTTGCCACAGCGGTTGGCGATTTACCGACGACCAATTTCACGACATCGGCACGACCACAACTGATCAGGGGCGGGGTCGGGAGATCAAGGATCCGGCGCTGAATTTTGCTTTCAAAACCCCGACGCTGCGGTCGGTGGCGCTGCGCGCGCCGTACATGCACAATGCGTCGATCGCGACGCTGACCGACGTAGTGCGTCACTATGAAAAGGGCGGCATTGATCGGCCAAGTCGTTCACCCATGCTGGTTCCGATCCAGCTGAGCGAACGGGAGCGGCTCGACCTCGTTGCGTTTATGGAAACATTGACGGAGGATGGTCCGCGGCCAAGTCGCTGACGCTGCGCCCTTCGGACTGGCAGGTTCTCTTTTTAGTGCTGCCGACAAATGGGGCCCCGGGTTAGCTTATGCCCGCCTTGGGCAATAACGGCCCGCATGACCCGTCGTCAGTTCAATAAAAAATCCACAATCAGCCTTTTTGTGATGGCCAACACAGCGGCCAATACCGTCTCCGCTAATCTCACATTGCCTAGGCCATTTGAGCTTCAGGAGACGACAATGACGACCAGCACAGTTCAGGCCAGCGCCTCCGACACGTTGGGCCGTATAGCCGCCTACGTTGGATATC
>DAHUXA010000094.1 GCA_027307405.1 Hyphomicrobiales bacterium
CGCGCCTGGCGCGTGCCGCGTCCGCTCGATAGCGACGCGATGCACAAGTCGGCTCAACATCTAATAGGCAAGCACGACTTCACGACATTCCGTTCGACCGAATGCCAGGCCAAATCACCGGTGAAAACACTCGACGTGCTCAACGTTGATCGGAACGCGGAGGAGGTGACCGTGACCGCGGTCGCGCGTTCGTTCCTGCACAATCAAGTTCGCTCGATGGTTGGCTCACTGGTTGCAGTCGGCGAGGGTAAGTGGAGGGCGGACGATCTGGGCAAGGCGCTCGCAGCGCGCGACCGTAAAGCCTGCGGTCCTGTGGCACCGCCAGATGGCCTTTATCTCATACGAGTAGATTACTAGGCGAAATACCGGTCAACAATCTTCCGATAGATTGCTGTCAGCGCACGCAGATCGGCAATCGGTACGCGCTCGTCGACCGCATGCATGGTTTGTCCGACCAGACCAAACTCGACAACCGGGCAATAGGCGGTGATGAAGCGCGCATCGGAAGTACCGCCGGTGGTGGACAGCTCAGGCTTGCGTCCGGTGATTTCTGCGACGGTGCTGGCGACCAATTCGGTAAAAAGCCCTGGCTTGGTCACGAATACGCCGGCATTCGACGGCTCCCACCGGAATGCAAATTTTATCTTTCCGGCGGCCGCTTTTGCTGCGCGTTGCTCGATCAGTGTTTTAAGCGAGTCGAGGGTATGCTTGTCGTTGAAACGGATATTGAAGCGCGCCCGCGCCTCACCCGGAATCAGATTGACTGTCTTGTTGCCGACGTCGACCGAAGTGAACTCGAGATGTGAGGGCGCAAATTGTGCACTGCCTTGATCGAGTGGCTCGGCTTGCAAAGCTGATACCAACGCCACCAGCCCACGGACCGGATTGTCCGCGCGTTGCGGATAGGCAACGTGACCCTGCTTGCCTGTCACGATCAGGTGGCCGTTGAGGGAACCGCGCCGGCCGATTTTGATCGTGTCCCCGAGTTCTTTCTGATTGCTTGGCTCGCCGAGAATGCAGTGGTCGAATTTCTCGCCGCGCTCGGCAGCCCATTTCAGGAGCTTCGGCGTCCCGTTCACAGCGACGCCTTCCTCGTCGCCGGTGATAAGGAACGAAATCGAGCCTTTGGGCTTCCCGTCATGTGCAGCCAGATGATCGAGAACGGCCGCGATCGCGCAGGCGATGCCGCCCTTCATGTCCACCGTGCCACGCCCGTACATCTCACCGTCGGCGACCTCGCCCGAGAAAGGCGGATGTTTCCACGCCTTTAGGTCGCCCGGCGGCACCACGTCAGTGTGACCGGCGAACACAAGGTTCGGTGCCGCCATGCCGATCCGTGCGTAGAGATTTTCGACGGCATCAGTGCCGGCCTCGCTGAATGTCATCCGATGCACCGCAAAGCCGACGGCTTTCAGAGTCTTCTCGAGAAAGGCCAGCGCACCAGCTTCGGCGGGCGTCACCGAGGGGCAGCGCACTAAATCGCGGGCGATGGCGACGGGATCGGCGGACACAGTTTTCGCGCCCCTAGTCTCTCAACAATTCGTTGATGCTTGTCTTGGAACGCGTTCGTTCATCCACACGCTTTACGATAACCGCACAATAGAGGCCAGGACCGCCGCTCTTTCCCGGCAACGTACCGGGCACGACCACCGAATAGGGTGGCACTTCGCCTTGCGTAATCTGTCCGGTTTCGCGGTCGACGATACGGGTCGACGCGCCGAGGTAGACGCCCATCGATAGCACCGCGCCGGTGCGCACGATCACGCCTTCCGCCACTTCAGAGCGCGCACCCACGAAGCAGTTGTCCTCGACGATCACCGGCCGCGCCTGCACGGGCTCGAGCACGCCGCCGACCCCGACGCCGCCTGCGAGATGCACGTCCGCACCGATCTGCGCGCACGAGCCGACCGTCGCCCAGGTATCGATCATCGTGCCGCTATCGACGTAGGCGCCGAGATTGACGAAGGACGGCATCAGCACCACACCGGGAGCGATGAAGGCTGAACGGCGGACCACGCAGCCGGGCACCGCGCGAAATCCTGCTTTGCGGAAACGCGCAGCGGTCCATCCCTTGAATTTGGAATCGACCTTGTCCCACCATGGGGCTTTGCCAGGGCCACCCGGAATTACGATCATGTCGTTAAGGCGGAACGAGAGCAGCACGGCCTTCTTCAGCCACTGGTTCACATGCCACTGGCCGTCAGCCTTTCGCTCGGCGACGCGCGCATTGCCAGCGTCGAGCAGGTCAAGCGCGGAATTTACCGCCTTGCGTACGGCACCTTTGGTCTTCGGGTCGATCTTGTCGCGTCCTTCGAAGGCTTCGTCGATGATGCTGGCAAGCTTGTCATTGACCATGGGTGCTCCGCCTCGTTCGGTGCGGTTTGTCGGGGGCGGGACAGGGGATGTCAAGTCGCACTCAGCGGGCTAAGCTTGCAGCCGGGGAGAAACGTGCATGAATCGACAATTCGGACGCTTGAGTCTGAGCCTGATCGTGCTGGCGCTCGGCAGCGCGCCCGCCTTCGCACATCACGTGATGGGCGGCCGCACTCCGGCGACTTTCGTAGAGGGCGTCCTCTCGGGGCTCGGCCATCCGGTCATCGGCCTGGATCACCTCGCCGCCGTTGTGGCGATCGGCTGTCTCGCCGCCGCACATCGGGAAGGGTACGCACTTGCAGTCGCATTCGTACTGGCAATGGTCGCTGGCGTTGCGCTGCATTTGCAAGGTGCAACAGTGCCGGGCGCGGAAATTCTGGTCGCGCTTTCTGTGATCGCTCTCGGCGCGCTAATGCTTCGCCACCGGCAGATGCCCGCGGGCGCTGCGCTTGTCCTGTTCGCAATAATCGGTGCTATTCACGGCTATGCACTCGGTGAATCGATTTACGGCGCTGAGCCGACACCGCTTTATGCCTATCTGCTTGGCCTTGCGGTCATTCAAAGCGCAATTGCGCTTGCTGCGGCGAAAATTGCGCGCGGCCTTGCGCAACGATCATCCGATCTTTTGCCGCTGCGGTTGGTCGGCGCCGGCATTGCCGGCATTGGGCTTGCCATTCTGGTGCAGCAGGTGATTCCAGCCGTGTAATCAGCGCCGTACAATCTGCTCCAGAAATCCGGCGAGATCATCGGTCAGATAATCGACATACGGCGCATCGCGCCCTTCCAGTTCCCAGGCTTCGCGGAACACTTCGCGCTGTCCCGCCGGCACAACCAGTACGGTGGTCATGCCGAGTGCGTGCGGCGTTTCCAGGTTGCGCGCCAGATCCTCAAACATGGCTGCTTTCCCAGCGTCGACGCCGTGGCGGGCGAGGAAGCGCTGGTACACTTGGGGTAATGGTTTGGGATCGAGGTCAGCGGCAGCGATATCGAACACGTCCTCGAAATGCTGATGGACCTCGAGCTTTTGCATCACAGCGTCCGCGTGCTTGCGGGTGCCGTTTGTCAGGATGAGTTTCCGGCCGGGAAGTTTTTCCAGCGCGGCACCGAGCGCCGGGTCGGGCTCGAGCGGCGAATGATCGATTTGGTGTACGAATTCGAGATAGTCGTCCGGCTTCATGCCGTGCTCGGTCATCATTCCACGCATGGTGGTGCCATAGCGCTTGTAATAGTCCTTCTGCACGCGGAGGGCCTCATCCCGCGAGACTTTCAGAAAGTCGGAAACATAGGCGCGTATACGCTCATCGACCTGCTGCCAGAGATTGAGATGATGCGGATAGAGCGTGTTGTCGAGATCGAAGACCCAGGTTTCTACATGGCCGAAGCCGCGTGGCGCAGGACGAGGCGTTATCGGCACGAGATTATGGTTCCTTGAAACGCACGGTCGTCGACGGCTGACCAGCCAGATCGATGACGGCAAAGCCGGCGGAATTCAGACCGCGCCCTGCGCAGTCTTTATGGTCGGCGAGCTCGAAGCGGCCATCGCGCGTGCATAGGGCGACTGTGCCGCCCCAGGCGAGCGGTACATCATCGCGCTTGACCGTACGCCCATTGCCGTCAACTGCCTCGGCATAACTGTAGAGCCGATGTGGATCATTGCGTAGGTCTGGCCGCAGGCATTGTCCGGCCTCTATGCGATACCAGCCGCGGGTAACGATCGCACCCATTTCCACGGTACCGAGCGAAGCCATCACCGCGTATTTGGTGTCGTTACACCACGAGAAGCCGATACCCTCCGGCTTGAGCGCAGCGGCGATAAGGGCGTCGAAGAAATCCGGCGACGCGACCGCGTCGGCGGAAAGCTTGCGGTCGTTCAGGAACTTCGTGACCGCAGCCTGCGTCTTGGCGCCCTGTACCCCGTCGATCGGATAAGCATCGTAGCCCGCGATGACCAGCAGTCGCTGGATGCCGGCAAGCCGCGCCTGTACATCGTCATAGTCGGATTCTTCCGCCAGATTGACCACTGGTCCTTTCGGCGAGTCAGACGGCTTGGCCGGGCTGAAGTGGGCCTGCTGACTGGTGGGGCAGCCCCGTGCATCGGCAATATCGAAATTGCCGTCACGTATGCAGAAGTCGGCTTGACCGTTCTGTGGCAGCGGCGCGGTGCCATAGACCGGCGGCGCACGGGCGTGCAGATAGACCATATCGACGTCGAGTACCCCATCCACGACCTGCCGGCACTGGCCGGGGTCGAGGCGGAACCAGCCGCGTGTGGCGACATTAGCGCGCTTTTCGAGGCCGATCGCCGCTTCCATGCGGTAACTGGTACGATTACATAGAGAGAGCTCGGCTCGTGCTGGCATCGTCAGCAGAGCGATTGACGCGGCACCCATGTAAATGAAACCGCGAATCATCCGGTCATGCTAGCGGAAGCCTATGAAGTCCGTCATTCCGGGACGTCCCGATGGCCGGGCCCTGGAATGACAGCGATACTCAGCGGTGCATCAGTGTGCCAACGCCATGGTCGGTCAGCAGCTCAAGCAATACGGCGTGGGGAACCTTGCCGTCCATGATGACGACGCCTTCCACGCCTTGATCGAGCGCGTAGATGCAAGTCTCGACCTTGGGGATCATACCGCCGGAAATGGTGCCGTCTGCGATCAGCTTGCGCGCGTCGGCCACAGACAATTCCGTGATTAGGTTTTTCGACTTGTCGAGAACGCCGGTCACGTCAGTCAGCAGCAGCAAACGCTTGGCCTTAAGCGCGCCCGCGATGGCGCCCGCAAAAGTGTCGGCATTGACGTTGAATGTACCGCCATTGGCCGAGGTCGCCACCGGCGCCAGCACCGGGATCATTTCGCGGCCGATCACCTGATTGAGCATGGTTAGATCGACTTTTTCCGGCTCGCCGACAAATCCGAGGTCGACGACTTTTTCGATGTTGGAATTGGGGTCGACCACCGTGCGGCTGACTTTGCGCGCCTGGACCATGTTGCCGTCCTTGCCGCAGAGCCCGATGGCTTTGCCGCCCGCGGCATTGATGTAGCCGACGATCTGTTTGTTGATCGATCCGGCCAGCACCATTTCGACAATCTCAACGGTCTTTTCGTCCGTGATGCGCAAGCCTGCGGCGAATTCCGATTTGATGCCAAGCTTCTTGAGCATGGCCTCGATCTGCGGTCCGCCGCCATGCACAACCACCGGATTGATCGCGGTCTGCTCAAGCAGGACGATGTCGCGGGCAAAGTCGCGCGCCATCTGCTCCTGGCCCATGGCATGTCCACCGTATTTCACCACGACGATCTCCTCGTCGTAGCGCTGCATGTGCGGCAGCGCCTCGGACAGGATGCGGGCCTGCTCTTGCGGGTCGATCTTGGGAGGTTTGCTCATTGCAGGGGGTTCTAGCCGATGTGGCAGCTACCCGACAATGCGTCAACGGCTTCTTTCCGCCAATAAGCGGGCTATTGCCGCGCGCAATTCAGGGATTCCGGTTCCGTCGCGGGATGAGGTCGCGAGCACCGTTGGGAAAGCAGCAGGCCGGTTGGCGAGCGCCGCTTCCACCTCCCCAATGCGGCTGCTCAGCTCCGAGGCGTTAAGCTCGTCACATTTGGTCAGGACGACCTGATGGCTGACGGCCGCCTGGCCAAGGACATCAAGCGCCGGGTCGTCGGCAGTTTTGAGGCCGTGGCGCGCATCCACCAGAATGTAAACGCGGGCGAGGTTGCTGCGGCCGCGCAGGAAGGCATCGATCAGCGCCGTCCAAGCCGCAATTTTGGATTTCGCCGCGGCCGCATAACCATAGCCGGGCATGTCCACGACGCTGAGGGCTCCGCTGCCGGTAAAGAAGATGAGCTCCTGGGTGCGGCCCGGCGTGCGTGAGATGCGTGCCAGATTCTTGCGGCCGGCAAGCGCGTTGATCAGGCTCGATTTGCCGACGTTGGAGCGGCCGGCGAAGGCAATCTCGATGCCGCGCATCGGCGGCAATGACGCGGGCGAACCTGCCGCAGCAACAAACTGCCATTCCCCGGCGAAGAGACGCCGGCCAGCCTCGATTTCAGCACGGGTGAATTGCGTAGAAGTCATTGGCGCCGGTTATCCCTCGGCGTCATGTCCGCGCTTGTCGCGGGCATCCACGTCTTTCCAGCATAACAACAGTAAAGACGTGGATGGCCGGGACAAGCCCGGCCATGACGTGGAAGCATTTTTCCGCTCTTATTGCGGCGCCTTTTTCTTCGCGAACAACGCCTTGATGTTGTCGAATAATTCAATCTTGGCGCCGTGCTTGCGCATGATCACGCTCTGCTGCAGCACCGAAAGCGAGTTATTCCACGCCCAGTAAATCACCAAGCCAGCCGGGAAGTTTGCCAGCATGAACGTGAAGATCAGCGGCATCCAGTTGAAAATCATCTGCTGCGTCGGATCGGGCGGCGCGGGGTTGAGCTTCATCTGCACCCACATCGTCACGCCCATGATCAGCGGCCATGCGCCGAGATGCAGGAACGAACCGATCACCGGCAGAACTGTCGGGTCGAACGGAATGAGGCCAAACAGGTTGAAGACATTGGTCGGATCCTGCGCCGAGAGGTCGTGGATCCAGCCGAAGAACGGTGCGTGGCGCATCTCGATGGTTACGAACAGCACCTTGTAGAGCGAGAAGAATACAGGAATCTGGATCGCGATCGGCAGACAGCCGGCAAGCGGATTGATCTTTTCTCTCTTATAGAGCTCCATAAGCTCCTGCTGCTGTTTGGCCTTGTCGTCGGCGTAACGCTCACGCAGCGCGGTCATTTGCGGCTGCACCGCCTTCATCTTCGCCATCGAGGCATAGGATTTGTTGGCCAACGGGAAGAAAGCGATCTTGATCAGCACGGTCACGATCAGGATCGCGAGGCCGAAATTACCGACCAGGCGATAAAGATAGTCGATCGCGATGAACAGCGGTTTGGTGATGAAGTAGAACCAGCCCCAATCAATCAGAAGATCGAAACGGTTAAGCTTGAGCTGCTTGTCGTAGTCGTTGACGACCGCCACTTCCTTCGCGCCGGCGAACAGCCGCGCATTGACCGAGGCGGTTGCGCCGGGCGCAACCGTCTGCGCATCGAGCAGGTAATCGGTCTGATACGTCGGCACAGTGCCAAGTGTACCGGTTGAGAAGCGCGCTCTTAGGCGTGCTGTCGTGTCCGGCAACAACGTAGCCGCCCAATATTTGTCGGTGATGCCGAGCCAACCGTTGGTCACGTCGAAATTGACGGCCTTTTTTTCAACGATGTTCTTGTAAGTGTATTCCTGCAAGCCGGAATCACCGAGAACCCCGATCAGCCCTTCGTGCAGAATGTAGTATCCGGCGGTCGGCGGAGTGCCGTGACGCGAAATCAGTGCATAAGGATAAAGAGAGACCGGGCTCGAGCCTTTGTTGGTGACCTCATCCTTGATCGTGAACAAGTACTTGTCGTCGACGGCGATGGTGCGGCGGAATTCGAGCCCTTCATCATTATCATACGTCAACGTCACCGGATGGCTGACACTAAGCGTGCCGGAGCTGGTCTGCTTCCATACGGTTTCCGATGTCGGGAGCTTCACATTTGCACCGGCTGTGCCGGTCCAGCCGAATTCGGCATAGAACGGATCGGCGGTTCCGGATGGCGAGAGCAGGATGATCGGTGGAGATTTTGGGTCGACGGTCTCACGAAACTTGATCAGGGCCAGGTCGTCGATACGTCCGCCCTTCAGTGCGATCGAGCCTTGCAGGCTGCCGGTTGCGATCGCTACGCGTGGCGAGGCCGCCAGCGCCGCGGCGCGGTCGACCGTGGCGGCGGCTGCGGGAGCGCCTGCCTGGCCCGGAATCTGCGGCGTTCCCGATTGCGTGGGCGGTTGCGACGGCTGGCCGGGTTGGGCTGGCGTGGGCAGGTTCTGCTTTTGCGCCTGCAATTGCTCCTGCCGCGCCTTTTCCTGCGGGCCGGCGAAGAAATATTGCCAACCGAGCAGCACCAGCGCCGACAGCACAATGGCGAGAATGGTGTTCTTATTGTCGGTCATCGCGTTCCCATATTGCCATCGCGGCGAGTATGCGCTTGTCGCAACGCTCCTTCGAAGTCTTGCGCCATCCGGGCGAACGGCAAATTGAGAGCCGCGCGCCGTCCGATAAGCACATAATCATGTCCGGCGCGAAGCCAGCTTTCGGCTGACAGCCGGACAATTTCCCGCAAGCGGCGGCGGACCCTGTTACGCTCGACGGCATTTCCGACCTTCTTCGACACGGTAAAACCGACCCGCGCCGGTCCCCCGTCGCGACGTTTGCGAGCTTGCAGCACGAACGCCGCGGCCGGCACCTTGATCCCGGATGCCGCGGCCAGAAAATCCGCCCGTTGCCTCAATCGTTCCATGGAAGCAATGTGCGCGGCGTTTTTTTGCCGTCAGGCAGACAGCCGCTTGCGTCCACGCCCCCGGCGCGCCGACAGGACTTTGCGTCCGCCTTTGGTTGCCATGCGCGCGCGGAAACCGTGACGGCGCTTGCGTACAAGTTTGCTCGGTTGATAGGTCCGCTTCACGTTTCAGGTTCTCCGCTGGCCGCGCCGTGAGGAAAGAGGACACCGTCCTCGAAAAGCCATCAAATCCCGAATTCTTTCGGGCCGGCACTTGATTTTGCGCGGCTTATAAGGGAGGGGCTTTGGCCCGTCAATGCGACGGCCTGCCCGCGGGTGTCCGGTGCCAAAAAGCCTCACAAGCGGGTGAGGATCGCCCGTTTCGGACGAAGGCTCGTGTATAAAGTGCCAATGTCCGCAAGTTCACCTCAAACACTGACACCCGATATCTGTGTGATTGGCGGCACCCCCGGCGGACTGTCGGTCGCCGCAGCTGCGGCAGGTTTTGGCGTACCAACGGTGCTGATTGAACGCCGCGCGATGGGCGGCGATTGTCTCATCAGCGGTTCCGTCCCGTCGAAAGCCTTGTTGGCAATAGCAAAGCGCGCTGAGGCGATACGCGGCGCTGGCGTATTCGGGCTCGACGCACCAAATGTCGGGGTGAATTTCGTCAAGGTGCATGATCACGTGCACCGGGTCATTGCAGCCGTGGCGCGTGCGGATTCGGCTGAGCGCTTCAGGGGCTTGGGCATTCGCGTCATCCGTGAGCACGCGAAGTTCAAGGGCCGCGACACGGTGGCGGCAGGCGACATTGAAATTCGCGCGCGGCGTTTCGTGATCGCGACCGGATCGGCGCCGGCCTTGCCGGCAATTCCCGGTCTCGACGGCGGGCCCTATCTGACCAGCGAGAGCGTTTTCGAACTCAAGGAGAGGCCGGAGCATCTCATTATCATTGGTGCCGGGTCTGTTGGCCTCGAAATGGCGCAAGCCTTCCGCCGTCTGGGAAGTTCGGTGACCGTGCTTGAGGCGGCGACGCCGCTCGCCCATGACGATCCGGAATGTGTCGCCATTGTTCTCGATCGCCTCGAACGTGAAGGCGTAGTCATCCGCAGCGGCGTGAAGGTGATCGGCATCGCCCATGCTGGCGGAACTGTAACGGCGACAATTGAAGCTGCCGGCGCCGAGCAGACGATCACCGGCAGTCACCTGCTGGTAGCGGCCGGACGGACACCGAGAATTGACGGTCTCAATCTCGACGCTGCGGGAATTCGTCACGACGGCACCGGAATTATCGTGAACGGAAAGCTCAAGACAAGCAATCGGCGAGTCTACGCTATCGGGGATTGCGCGGCCGGGCACTCACCGCTCGCGCACGCGGCTAACTATCATGCCGGTCTGGCCATTCGAAACGCGCTATTCCGTTATCCGGTGCGAGTGAATAACAGCGCGGTTCCGTGGGTGACCTATACTGAGCCGGAGCTCGCGCACATCGGCCTGACCGAGGCGCAGGCGCAGGCGCGCCGCATTAAGATTCGGGTCACGCGTTGGCCCTACAATGACAATGACCGCGCGCAGACGGAGCACGAGACGCACGGTCATATTAAAGTCATCACGACGAGCAAAGGTAAGATAGTAGGAACGACGATCGTTGGAGCGCAGGCAGGCGAGTTGATAGCAATGTGGACGCTCGCAATCGCGCAGGGGCTGAACATCCGTGCTCTCACCGAGCTCGTGCTGCCATCTCCGACTTTGTCGGAAATCGGAAAACGCGCAGCCATCGATTTTTTCACCCCTGGTTTGACCAGCCCTTGGGTGCGGCGCATCATTGGTTGGCTACGAATCTTCGGTTGAGGCAAATTTGGTAACCGAAAACGGATCAGGCGTAGAAACTGGGGCGGAGCCGCGGCCGGCGCGGCCGTGGCGCGTCGGCCTTTCCGGCAAGTTGCTGCTGCTTACCATCCTGTTCGTGATGGTGGCGGAAATTTTGATTTACGTGCCCTCGGTCGCAAATTTCCGCTTGAACTGGCTGAGCGACCGGCTGGCCGCAGCGCATACGGCAGCGCTCGTGCTCGATGCTGCGCCGAGCGGAATGGTGCCTGAGAGTCTTGCGAACCAGATTCTCAAGAGCATTGGAGCGCGCGCGGTCGCGATGAAGATGGGCAACCAGCGCCGTTTGCTCGCTGCCTCCGATATGCCGACCGGGCTTACGCAAGACATCGACATGCGGCAGTTTTCCTGGTGGCAATCCATCGTCGACGCGTTCGAGACGCTGCTCACATGCAAGCCGGGTGATGTGATACGTGTGGTGGGCGCGGCGCCGATGGGCGGCGATTTCCTTGAGATCATTCTCGATGAAGCGCCGCTCTGCAAGGCGATGTGGACGTTCTCCGTAAACATCTTGATGCTGTCACTGGCGATTTCCTGCATTACCGCGATGCTGCTGTTCTTTGCCCTGCATTATCTGCTGGTGCTCCCGATGTGGCGTATCACCAGCAACATGATTGCGTTCCGCGCTGATCCAGAAAATCCGTCGCGCATCATCGCTGACAGCGGCCGGCAGGATGAAATTGGTACGGCCGAAGAAGAGCTCGGGGCCATGCAACGCGAGCTCGCCTCGATGTTGCACCAGCAGAGCCGGTTGGCGGCTCTTGGTCTTGCAGTGTCGAAAATCAATCACGACTTGCGAAATCTGTTAGCCTCGGCCCAACTCTTTTCCGATCAGCTTTCGACCTCACCCGATCCGAAGGTGCAGCGCTTCGCGCCAAAGCTTATGCGCGCGCTCGAGCGCGCGATCGCGTTCTGCCAATCAACACTTTCTTACGGCGGCGCCCAGGAGCCGCCACCCGAGCGCAAGACGGTTGAGGTCGAGCCGCTCATTGAGGAAGTACACGAGGCACTTGGCCTGGGTCTTGACGTACCGATCCGATGGATCGTGGCGGTAGAACGCGGTCTCACCGTTGAGGCGGATCATGATCAATTGTTTCGCGTCCTCGTCAATATTACGCGGAACGCAGCGCAGGCTTTGGAGGCACGCGGCACGCGCGATCCGGCGCGAGATCAAATTCGCATAACCGGACGGCGTGAAGGCAGCGTCGCGATCATCGAAGTTTCCGATACCAGGCCGGGCGTAGCCGAAAAGGCACGTGCCCACCTTTTCCAGGCTTTCCAGGGGTCCGCCCGTGCCGGTGGGACGGGACTTGGCCTGGCGATTGCCGCAGAACTCGTCCGCGCACATGGCGGTGAAATTCGCCTGGTGCCGGGAACAATTGGCGCCACCTTCAGCATCACGATTCCGGATCGCGCAGTCGATCTGAGTACACGACGTGGTGAACGGGCCAACGCCTGAGGGCCGGAAGAAGCCACAACCTGCGGTGTTCTTAAATCAAGGGCGCTCGTTCGTATTTACGCAAAGGATATAGGCATGGTGCCGCCGGTGAACGTGCTCGCGGTCGCGACCGCGGTGCCGCCACACGCGCTTGAGCAGCGGGTAGTCACGGATGCTGCGCGTCACGTCTATGCGCGCACGTTTGCGCGCTACCCCAAGCTCGCTGATGTGTTCGTCAATGCCGGCATCGAGCGCCGCTACTCTGTACGGCCGCTGGAATGGTTGAGCGCGCCGCATGATTTGGCAGAGCGCACCAGAGTGTATCTCGAGAGTGCAAGCGAACTGTTCATACGGACGGCGCGCGCGGCGCTCGAACGCGCGCACATCTCCGCGCGCGACGTCGACGTCGTCGTAACAGTGTCTTCAACCGGCATCGCGACTCCCAGCCTTGAAGCGCGCGTGGGCCCGGAAATGGGATTTCGGCCAACGGTGATGCGCGTACCTGTGTTCGGCCGGGGCTGTGCCGGTGGCGTGTCGGGTCTGGCGCTCGGCGCCCGCCTTGCGCGTGCCGAGCCGGGCGAAGTCGTCCTCGTGGTTGTGGTCGAACTGTGCACCCTTGCGTGCCGCATTGACCGGGGATCCAAAGCTGACGTGATCTCCTCTGCGCTGTTCGGGGATGGTGCCGCTGCGGCGGTACTGCGCGCCGGGCCTGCTGCAGGTGAGTTGCGCATCGGCGAAGCCGCCGAACACACCTGGCCCCGCACGCTCGATATCATGGGTTGGATGATCGATCCCGTGGGCTTCCGCGTGGTGCTCTCGCGTTCGCTGCCACGCTTTGTCGAGCAGAAGATGGCGGCACCGGTACGCCGCTTCATAAAGGCTGCTCGGCTGCAAGCACCCCAGCTTATTTGTCATCCGGGTGGCGCCAAGGTTCTTGATGCGATTGGAGTCGCGCTCGAATTACAAAAGGGCGCATTGCGCGATGAGCGTGAAATTCTTCGCGAGCACGGCAACATGTCGGCGCCGACTGTGCTGTTCGTTCTCGAGCGTGCGCTTCGGCGTGGCTTGCGCGGGCCCGCCGTGCTTTCGGCACTCGGACCCGGGTTTACCGCGAACCTTCTTGCGCTTGAGGCTGGACATGGGTGAAGGCGCGTGGCTGGTCGCATTTCTGATCGTACAAAGACTGGTCGAACTTGGCCTCGCGCAATTCAACACCGGCCGTCTGCGCGCCAAGGGTGCTGTCGAGTTCGGCGCTGCGCATTACCCGCTCATCGTCGTCCTTCACGCCTTGTGGCTGCTCGGTCTATGGGCACTCGGCCATGATCGGCCCATCAATACATTTTGGCTGGCGGTTTTTGTGCTGCTGCAAATCGGCCGGCTGTGGGTGATCGCGAGTCTCGGCACACGATGGACCACCCGTGTCATCGTCCTGCGCGGCGCTGCCCGGGTCGCGCGTGGACCGTATCGTTGGCTCAAGCATCCAAACTATTTAATTGTCGTGTTGGAAATTGCCGTGGTTCCGCTGGCACTCGGATTACCGGTGTTTGCGCTGATCTTCTCGATAGCCAATGCGGCGCTGCTCGTTTACCGGATTCGCATCGAAAACGAGGCGTTGGCCTGGGCGACGCAGGCGGCGCGAGCGTAAGGGGTGCAAACCCTTGCCAATGGCGGATCAAGACGATAGCTATGCCGCGGTGCCGTGGTCCGGTTTCCGGCAGCGGAATCAAGCGCCCGTAGCTCAGCTGGATAGAGCACCAGACTACGAATCTGGGGGTCAGGAGTTCGAATCTCTTCGGGCGCGCCAGCACTTAGCACCCGGCTTCCGTGCAAAAAGTTACTGATTTTTACGGTTTTTTGCAAGGAACCCGGACATTGTCATGCGCCTTCACCTTACCATCTCAGTTCAGGTCATCTCGCCGCGCCTCCGGGAAATCCCCTATGGGGATTATCTGAATTACGGCCGTCCGCTTCCACCAGTATCGATTAATTATCAAATTTTTCGGAGCGATGGCCATGCATACGCAGACAATCACACGAAATTCTTCTCAGGCAGTTCGCGTCGCTCGGTCGGTCCCGGCAAACATTGTTAGCCTCGGCAGCTCGATCGCAATGATGGGAGCACTGATGCCGTTTGCCCGCGACGCCGAGATCTACGGCGAAAGCGAACCGGCCGACTACCTCTACAAAGTCGTCAGCGGTGCCGTTCGTACGT
>DAHUXA010000095.1 GCA_027307405.1 Hyphomicrobiales bacterium
CTTCTTGGTCGCGCTTGGCTCGCCACGAGATAAACTGACACCCCGTCACGGCGGCACGGGCAACGGCGGTACGGGATGGAGCGCCGAGCGGGGAACAGACGACAACTGCGCTGCCGGCGCGGGGGGCGGGACGGGGGCCGCCCGAGATTGAGGCGGCGGTGATCTCACAGGCGAAAGTCTGGGCCTGGCGGTTGGCGCGACCGTCTGCAATTTGGCGATATTTTGAGCCATCTGATCTTGCTTGGCGGCAAGTTGTTCTTGCTTGGCGGCAAGCTGCTCAAGTTGTTTTTGTGCGGCGGCCAGCTGCTCTTGTTTGGCCGCGAGCTGCTCGATGCCGCGCCGCACGGAGATGAGATCTTGCGTCATCGCCTCAAGCTGCTTCGCCAATTCTGGCGATGACGCGGGCGCAGCCGCGGCGGGCATGGCCGTTGCTGCAGCGGTTTGTGTGACAGGCGCTGACTGCCGAATTACCGCATCGGACGTGGATGCCTGACTGGCAGGGGCAGGGTCTGGCGGGACAGCCGCGATGTCGGGGTCACTGGGCGGCTTCATGGTCCAGACACTGTGCGATTGCCAGGCAAACGCGACTCCGAGTCCGATCAGGGCCGCCATGAAACAGCCGGCGAGGGTGCGGACCGTTCGCTTTCTGGTCGACGGCCTGTTGCTTGCGGGCTGATCGCCTTCGAATCCGGTGGGGCGAGGCGACACGCGAATTGACGGCTCCACTGCCCGCAGTTCGGCTTTAGGTTCTTCGTGAACTTTCCCGATGCGCGCATCGCCTGAAGCACGCTCCTTGACGGCCAAATCACTCGCCAGGGCCTCGAGCTTACTCATCAATTCAAAAGCTGTTGCGGTGGGTGCTTGCGCGGTAGCAAGGACAGGCACCAGTTGCGGCGCTCCGTCTTGTGTGGCCATTTGCACGACCGGGGCCGGGCAGGTTTCCTCGGCTAAACGTCGATGAGTTGCGGCGATATCGTTGCCGAAGCACCCTCGTCATCAGTATCGCGCGTTGGTTCGGCCGACGCCTTCACGGCAGTCGGCCCGGGCGCAAGGGCGACAATATCGTCTGTTTGACGTTGATCCCTGAGTGCACTCTGCAAGGAATCCATTGGCACTCCAACCTCAGAACCGTTGAGAGAGCGGCCGATTTTTCGCTCGGCGGTACCGAAAACAGGCCAGCATGGTGTGACAAGAGGAAGGCGGGACGGCAGCAAGCGCGTGGCATTGTTTTGGCTAAATTGGCGGTTCCGCATCATTGGGTGTGGCGACATCGACATTTATAGCGCCCGCATCTGCTGACTGGCTTTACCCCGTCGGCATGTGTCGCGCAAAAATCCTTCTCTGTGAGCCAGTTCATACGGGGCCATCCGCATTCCCTATACAACGCAGGTCACGGACGTCGTGCTCGACGCCAGCAACGAGGTGAGGCGTAAAGCCAGCCTTTCCGTCAAACGAATGGAGAGCATCATGTTGCAGACTTTCAAGAGTTGGCCCAATACAACGGTCGCCGTGATTGGCGCCGGAGTCTTGTCTGTTGTATTTCTGCTGAGCATCGCGACCTCGCCGGGCGCACATCGGACTGGCGCGTCTATCGGTTCATCACAGCTGACTGAGCCGGTGACGGTCGGTGCCATACCGCAGTCCGGCCTGCGAGAGGAGCAGTACATCGATTACACGGTAATTTTTCCGCAGAATTTACCGTGAGCTATCGCACGCGGCACTCATTGCCGGTTAAGGGACAGGCGGCAGCGATCGGTCAATGTCCGCTTTCGGTGTAAGCGCGGACAGGAAGCGAACATGCCGCCATGTCCGCCAAACGGACATGAGACGAGCTATCAGTCGCTCACGGTATTCAGAAACCGAAGCGGAAAGTGGCACTTGCGCTAGGATAATGGCCAAGATCGCGCGACGGGCGCACGTCGCTCCGGCCACCAGCCGCGATGCGTACCGGGTTGTTATCGACGGAAGGTTCTGATGGAAATTGCGCTTGTTCCAATGCCGCCGGCGCGTGATGAGCTGACGGTGTACCTAGTCTTGGATGATCTCGGAAATCTGGGCCACATCTGGCGCGAAATCGCTGAAGCAAGTGCCAACGAGCAAGCGATCATCGATGACATCCTGAGCGGACAGTATGTGCGCCCGCTCCGCATTGTGGCGTTCAATACGGATGATGGCTGGTCGCGAGATGTGACTTGTGAGATTGCTGCAAAGTTGCTCGATGCCGCCGGCACGCAAGGGCGCTCGCTCGGGGCAGCGGCGTGGGAATTTATTGAGCGAGCTACCGCTGCTGCAACGCATTGAAGTCTGGCGGCGCATTCAAAACGGTCAGCTGCTACCATCGGCTTACAATTCTGGTAATGCGCTCTGGTTTAGCGTTTCGTCCGACTCGGATAGCACCAGCGGATGCTACCGATCCGCTGGATTCTATCAGTAGGCAGTCTATTCCTCGTCATCGCAGTTCTGGCTCTGGCATTCATCGCGCCCGATGGGTCGGGCTCTCAAATGCCGAAGGCCGCGCCGGTGCGCAGCACGTTTATCGAGTTGGGTGAGAGTCCGGAATGGCGGCAGTTTATAATTTTTAGTGCGATCCAGCGGCGCGCGGATGAATTGCACAGGTTGCGCGAGCTGCCGGACACCCCAGCCCGCACCGACGACGCACCGATTGCGACCGAGATCGCCGGGCTGGCCGCGCACGGAAGCGATCCGGAAGACAATGATGAGACGGGAGTGAACGCGCAGACGCCGGCCGCAACCGTTCCGGCGGACACGGGAGAGGCCCTCCCGATTCCGGTCGCTCCTTCGGAGGAAAACACGCCAGCGATCAGGACACCGCAACAGGTCAAGTCGCACAATCAAAAACGGGTCAAAGTCGCGCAGCACGTGCGCCGCCGTGTCAGAGCGCCGGCCAGTGGACAACTGTTTCCATTCGGCACGGAGACCGGACAGAGACCGGCGGTCAATACCAATAATTACTTTGAAAATCAGGCCTGGCGGGCACCGAAGCCCAACGCTGCCGCCTACTGAAGGCGAGCCGGCGATCAAGGTCTGCCTTTCGGCGCGTAAAGCGGGCGTCGGCGATATGCACGCGTCACGTCTGCGTTAAGCCAAAGCTGACACCGAAAATGCCGGCAAATATCTGTCGTGGTTCTATCTCTGCGACCGATCTGACATACTGTCGCCGCCAGAATTCGTCCAGTCGCTCATGCCTCCGATTGCAATCTGCCTATTCCTATGACCGAAACCGTTTTGAGTAAGTTAGAGCAACGTCTGGGGGGCCGCGTTTACGCGAGGCAACGCCTGGGAATTGAGACCGATCACGAGGCTCAGATTTTCGGACAGGGGCTCAATTTCTTCCACATCGAAAACTGGTATTCGGTTCATTCCATCATTCGTATCCTGCTTAAGCTGACCGGATTGTATTGGCGTGGGCGGGCCAATGCCGCGCGCGTGGAGGTCAGACGCAACGACATCCATTCCAAAAAGCTACCTGCCGAGTTTGACGGTCTTACGCTACTTCACATCAGCGATTTTCATGCCGACATGAATGAAGGCGCGATGCGACGGTTGGAGGAGATTCTTCCCGACCTGAGCTACGATCTGTGCGTTCTTACCGGCGATTATCGCGGTGCGACGTTCGGGCAGTTTGATGACGCACTTGCGCGCATGCGTACCGTGGTGGCCCGCATCAAGCCGCCGGTCTACGGTGTGCTCGGCAACCACGATACCATCCGCATGGTCCCCGATCTCGAAGCGATGGGGATTCACATGCTGCTCAACGAGTTTGAACTCATTACGCGCGCCGGGGCGAGCATCTATCTGGCCGGCATCGACGACGCCCATTATTTCAGGGTCGATAACATCGAAAAGGCCGCATCGGGTATTCCGCATCAAGCCTTTTCGATTCTCCTGTCCCACACACCTGAAATTTATCGGCAGGCGGCACATGCCGGTTTTGATCTGCTACTGAGCGGCCATACCCATGGCGGGCAAATTTGCTTACCTGGATCGATTCCTGTCACGCTCGATTCGGTTCTGCCCCGCAAGTTCGGATCGGGCGCGTGGACATATCACGAGATGGCCGGCTATACGTCGGCAGGCGTCGGATCGTCGATCGTGACAGTACGCATCAACTGCTTCCCGGAAATCACATTGCACCGCCTATGGCGTGCGGAAGCAGTGGTTCGTCAATAGGGACGGTCGCGCAACCGCAGCCGGAAAAAAAGATGAGAAAGCAGGACTTCGCTCACAAAAAAAATGGCGCAGCCTGCCACGACATCGATCGCCGTCAACGAAAACGCAGAGCGGCAAGCGAGTAAGGGAAAAAGTGCCTCCGGAATCTGGTCGAGCCCAGTTGCCTTACTACTGGGTGCGAGACCGAACCGTCGCTTCAAGAAGCTCGATAGCAGGTCGCCGGCCATGCTGGTG
Source organism: Hyphomicrobiales bacterium (assembly GCA_027307405.1). Classification (GTDB taxonomy): domain Bacteria; phylum Pseudomonadota; class Alphaproteobacteria; order Rhizobiales; family Xanthobacteraceae; genus Pseudolabrys. The sequence continues at coordinate 4,426 of DAHUXA010000095.1, forward strand.
GCAGCCACCAGCAATCCAATCTTGAATTGAAGGCCGATCAGTGGCGCGCCGAGAGTCGTCACCAGCAACGAGACCAGAACTCCACGAATGGTCTTGGATGGCCCAAACAAGGGTCGTCCATCGACAAATCGAGTGCCGCCGTCGATGGGCATTGCATAGGTCTCACCCAAGATCCGCTTCGCGATCACAGGAGAGCCGTTAGCCAACGATAGCAGGATCAATAATTGCGCAAGCGTCATAAGATGCATGCGCACACTTTAGCTCAAAATGACCTCTGTGGTGTTCCCATCGAACTGATGCCGCCAAGCGAAATCACAAGCCCGGGAGGCCATCAATAATCACGCGCCATGCAGATTGAGAGCGCTATTTCTTCAAAGCGACACGCCACGCAGTGGGGCGTGCGCCCTTTGAAATAAATTATCGACCAGCGGTGTGATGATCCGTTCAGTCCGGATAGCCGCGCACAATTCGTGCTGTGCAACCTCACCGCACTACCGTCAAAGTTTCAGCATGTGCACAGATCAGCGCACGTGGCGCGTTGTCAAATTTGCAACGCACTGCGGCCCCAATTTTTGCCTACCAGACAGCACGCTGACTCGCGCCTCTGCCGAGCACTACTGCGAATGCCGATGGAGAAACGCATGCAACAACATCGACCAACATTGGTCCCGGCTATATTCGCTCTTCTTTCATTAGCAGTTACTTGCGCGGCGTCGGCGCGTGCCGTGCATGCCGCCGAGTGCCTCGCCAAGCCGAACGCACCGGCACCGCAAGGCGAGCACTGGTACTATCGGACTAACCGCGCCACCATGCGTCAATGCTGGTACCTCGGACCGGAAGGCAACAGCGCTCAGTCGGACGCGACGAAAGCATCTGAACAGCCCACGTCTGATGCACCCGCACAAACGGCTGCGCCACAAAGCCCACGCCGGCCGACCGCGGCACAAAGTACACAGCGGACAAAGACGCCAGAGCCGACGCCCGCACCCGCGGCGACTGACGCAGAAGCTTCCGCACCGGCGGTGCCTCTGCCCTGGCCGGAGGCGTCTAAATTGCCTTTTGTGCCGCCAGCGGCACCGGGACCGGTTCTCGTCGAGCAGCCGCGAACAGTCGAAGCGATCGACCCCGCGCCGACGCCAACGAGTCATCCCGCCGAGGAGTCGCGGCCGCCTGTACGCGCGCGATCGTCACCCGCCGCTGCACCGGCGCCGGCCACGGGTGACACCGATCACACTTTGGCGCTGGCTACGATCGCGCTCGTAGCGCTTGTCATTTCCGGCTCTGTTTTTCACGCCACGCGCTGGGTGGATCGTCGCAAGGCGCGCAATCGCCAGCAGGTCGAATGGCCGCATCCATCGACCTTTAACGCATCCTATCCGCGCACTCCCGTCAACCTCGATCCAATAACAACAGCACCGGACACACCACCGCCGCCCAGGCCGCTCGACCACACAGAGAGGCTTGCTCAGGATTTGCAGAAAATCCTGACCGAGTTGCAAACGAAGCATCACGTCTTGCAGCCCGGGCCGAGCACCTTGCGGCGTTCGAGTCGGCCGTCGGTCACCGCTGTAACCCGGTCAGACCTCATCAACAGCCGAGTATCGTGAAGCACCAAGAGGCCGCGGACGCGGTCAGGCGCGTGCTTTTGGCAACGCGAAGCCGTCGTAAAGCCACGCGAGGCAGTTATACAGCTCCTCGTCGCTCTTGCCGGCATAGGACGCCCGCATAACGTCGCGCGCAATATTGTCGACGTGATAAAGGTGGTCCCACATGAAGCGTGACTCATATTGCACACGCGCTGTGCGGACGTAGCGTGCTGCCGAGTACTGGCGGAAGGCAGTTGGAAAATCTCCGGCGGCTTGATCAATCAAGTCGGCGAGACACACGGCATCCTCGATCGCCATGCAGGCGCCTTGGGCAAGCGACTGCAAAGTCGGGTGTGCCGCGTCGCCAAGTAACGCCACGCGCCCGGCGCTCCAATGCCGGATCGGATCGCGGTCGGAGATTGCCCAACGCCGGCCGACGTCCATCATGGCAAGTAGCGCCTTCATGGCCGGGTGGGAATCGCGATAGGTGCGGTCGATCTCGCCGCGATAGTCGGCGAGGTCGCCGCGTTCCGCGTAGGTCGAGGTCTTGAACACCGCGACCATGTTGAACAGCGTGAAATTGCGCAGCGGATAGTGCACCAGATGAAAGCCAGGGCCGGACCACAGCACTGATTCCTCGCGGCGCACGTCGGCGGTCAGTTGGTCCATCGGAATGATCGTTCGATGCGCCACATAGCCGACCATACGCGGTTGGCCTTCATTCAGGAGCTGCTGGCGTATCACGGAGCGCAGGCCATCGGCGGCAATGATCGCTGCGCCTTCGATCGGATTGCTGTTTGTGAACAGGCGAACCTTGTCGCCATTGTCCTCAAATCCATGAACCTTGGTTGTCGGCACGAGCTGGATTGTCGGGACGGCCTTGCATGCCTCTAACAGGACCTGATGCAGGTCGACTCGGTGCAGCACGACATAGGGGTATTTGAATCGGTGTTCGAACGAGGGTCCAGTTGGAATTCGTACGATCACCCCGCCGTCGACCGAGTCGAGCATAGTGACCGCCTTAGGGACAATCGACTTCTTGAGCACGGCCTCACTGATGCCGAGACGTTCGAACATATGAAATACGTTGGGGCCGAGCTGGATGCCGTATCCGATTGCGCCAAATTCCGGTGTTTCTTCGAGAACTTTGACGGGCCAGCCTTTGCGGCCAATTCCAAGCGCGGCGGTGAGGCCGCCAATACCGCCGCCAACAATCAGAATAGGGGCACTGTCGGTCATTGAATCTGCTAGCGCGGCGGGATCTGGATGAACTCCGCGAGTTGTTCGCGAGTGAGCGGCTTTTCCAGAAATTTTCCGGCGACCGCGTCCTGCATCACCAGGTCGACATCAGACAATTCGTCCGGGTTCATCGCCGCCTTCGGGTTGAATTCGTTGCGCTGCAATTCGACCAGGCTTTCGGGCATGCGCATAGACTCGGAATAGTATTTCACTGCAAGCGGATTGGAGTACATCCAGTCGAGCGTCTCGCGATAGGCGCGCATGAAGCGCACCATAACGTCGTGGCGCTCCTTCAACGCATTGGCATTGGCGATTTCGACCCGCACCGTCTGATGGCGCATGGAAGGCACGTCGCTACCGCGCATCAAAACGCGGATACTTTTGGCCTGCAAATCCTTCAGCCCGAATGGTGCTACCGACCAGCCGATGTCGATCTGCCCCGACATTGCCATTGTGAAAGTCCCGGGCGGTCCACCGGTCTGGGTCGGCTTCGCCTTGAGACCATAGTGGGCGATCAGAGCGCGCAGCACGCTATCGGAGGTCGAACCACTGGTCGAATAGGCAATCGTATGCTTGTCGGTTATGTCTTTAACGCTCGTGATCGGCGAATTGGCGGGCACAAACCAATAGATGTCTTCCACGCCGGTATAGGCCGCGGCCAAGACGCGCACCGGCGCGCCCTTGGCGAAAGCGCGCATGGCGCCAGGAGTGCCAACGCCGATGCCGATATCGGCGCTGCCCGAGATTACCGCCTGTAGTGTCTCGCCGGCGCCCTGGGTGCCGTAATTGTCCAGAACGATACCGTGCTTCTGGAAAATTCCGGCTTTCATGCCAAGCGTCGGCACCTGATTGGCCCAGGCATCGATCTGGCCGACCGCGACTTTGATCGTATCCTGCGCGCCGGCCGGTGCGGCGAAGCCGCACGATACGACGACGGAAAGAGCCGCCAAGAAGCGCCGCAGAGACCCAAACGTGTCGCGTTTCATGGTCTTCCTCCCGCGGTGCCAACGTGAAGGGGTGTCGGCGAATTTACCCGTGTCAAAAGTTTTTGAAGTCTAACGGTGAGGCGGCGGAAACGCAGCGTCCAGCGCCTGAAGCTCCTGCGGGGTCAGCGTCAGTGAGAGTGCGACGGCGTTCTCCTTGACATGGGCTGCGGAACCGGATTCGGGAATGGCGATGACGTTACCGTTGCGGATGGTCCAGGCCAGCGCAACAGCGGCTGCCGAACACCCGTGCGCTGCACCAATGCGTGCAAGGGTTGGATCACGCAGCAGGTTGGCACCGGGGCCGCCAAGCGGAGAATAGGCCATCACCGGCATGCCGCGCTGCTCGCACCATGGCAGCACGTCGCGCTCTATGCCGCGGTCACCGAGGCTGTAGGGGAGCTGATTGGTCGCGCAGCGGTCGCCTTTCGGAATACGGAACAGGCCTTCCATATCGTTGACTTTGAAATTGGACACACCCCAGGCGCGAATCTTCCCCGCCGAGCGCAGACTTTCAAACGCGGCCACAACGCTGGGGAGGTTGGTGACTCCGTTTGGCCAGTGCAGCAGATAGAGGTTGAGATGATCAGTCCCAAGGCGCTTGAGACTCGCCTCGCAAGCGCGCACGACTCCGTTGCCCGCCACATGAGTCTGCCACACCTTGGAGACCAGGAACACGCGGTCGCGCTGACCAGCGATCGCGCGGCCGATGAACCCCTCGGAGCCGTAGACCTCCGCCGTGTCGATCAGAGTCATTCCGAGCGACAGGCCCGTGCGTACCGCTTCCTCCTCGGCAGCCTGAGGACGTTTTCCCTTTCCGAGACCAGCAGAGCCCTGGCCCAATGCCGAAACAACAGTGCCGTCGCGAAACTTGACCGTGCGCGCGGCGCTTGAAGCCGCGCCAGGGGCTGCATCAAGCGCAACTGCAGCTGTCGGAATCGCAAACGAACCGAGCGCCACGCACAGTCCATTGAAGTCACGCCGGTTCAGCAATTTCATGTCTTTATTAGTCATTGCGATCTCTTCCACCACGCCAAATGTTCTGGTTCGCGAAATGGTTCAGCCGGTAGCCCACGCGGCTGATGCCCGAGGATGAAGGCCGTGGCTGCGTAGTCAAGATACTACCGACCCGAAGCGACGATCGAGCGCACGGCTTCACGCTTTCGTGTCAACGATGCGTGACTAGCCCATCGCGCCTAGAACGCTTCCGCCGCTGCCCGACTGGCGGCCTCACGCCAGCCGATGTAGCGCTCGGGCGGAATCGCCCGGCGACCAGCGACGCGCTCGAGGGCGAGGCGGATATCCGCGGTGCTGCCGGCCTTGAGAGCGGCATCCACGAAAAGCTGCTCGAGCACGTCCTGCTGGGTGTGGCTGCCGCCGAGTCGGTACATACCGCCAATGACCGGACGCATCAGGGCGACGGCCTCGGCATGGCGACCGGTGGCGTGGGCGAGCTGGGCCTCGGCGATCGGCAGCACATAGTCGCGCACAATTGGCGGGACGGTGCCGCGGCCTTTGGCGAAGGCGCGCATCGCCTCGATCATGCGCTCCGCAGCGGCGGTACGGCCGGTTGCTGTCAGCGCCATCAGCCAGTGCGGCAGAGTGAAGGCGGAGAGGCAGTCGCCGATCCGTGCCTCGGCCTTGTCGGCCAGTTCCTCCCAGCGATCGCCGACATCAACGCCGAGGCGCTGGAGGCGGAAGAGCATGGATGCTGCGTTTTGAACGTCGATGTAGACATCCGGCGAGGCGACCGTGAGCGGCGCGGCGAGGTTGCGAAAGCGGGTGTCGTACAGCTCGAGCACGGCGGCGTGGTCGCCGTGCTCGAGCTTGATGAGGGCGCAATGCCACCAGAGATGGTGCTGCAGGTTGTGGCTGCCCTCCCAGTTGGGCGCGAGCGTGGTGAGCCACTGGATTCCTTCACTGCGGCGGCCCTGCATTTCCAGCACATGGGCGACGGCGTGCGCGGCCCAGAGATCGCCGGGGTCGAGCTCGATGGAGCGGCGGCCGGATGGCTCGGCGGCGAGATAATTTCCGGCCTCCTCGTGGGAGAAAGAGTGGCAGGCGAGTATCGTTGCAAAGCCCGGGATGTCTTCCGACCAGGCCGGCATCAGGCGCTCGACGGAAGCGACCATGTCCTGCGGGCGGCCGAGCCAAAAATTGACGAAATGGGCGAGACGGAAGGCGACCACATCATGCGGATGGGTGCGCAGGATCGACTCCCACAAGGCCAGGGTGCGATCGAGCTCACCCTCGGCCCAGGCGGTCAGGGCGGCGATGTGGCTGTGCTCGCGCGGGGTGGCGTCGGCGGCAAGCGACTGCGCGGTGCGTGCCTCCTGGACGGCGACCGGAACGACCGCCTGCTTGAAGGCGAGCATCGCGAAATAGCCCTTCATGCAATGAGCAAGCGCGAAGTCCGGATCGGCTTCCAGCACGGCGGTGAGACGGGCAGGCGTATCGGCCCGTTGGGTGAGGTAGCCGGCGATGAGATGGTCGTAGGCGGCGGCAGCTTTGGCGCTGGCGGTCGAGAGGGGGAGCCCGCGGGCATCGAGGTGCATGACGTTTTCCTGGCCGACGTTTCCCATCTACCCGACCCATTCGAGCATCTGGGGGACAATAATCCAAAGCTCTCACGCGTAGACCGAGCAGTGCGTCGCAGGCTCGGGCAGGGCCGCTTTCAGTGTGATCGTTGAACCGCTACGATACCTTGTTTTTAGCTTCGGTGGGGGGACAATGAGACGACGCGAGTTTATCTCCCGTTTTGGCGGCGCAGCCGCCGCCCGGCCGCTCATTGAGCGGGCGCGGCAATCTGACAGGATGCGCCGTATCGGCGTACTGATGACGGTTATGGTGGCTGCCGGGGTGATGCTGTTCACGGCCGGCGCGGGCTCTGCTGATCCCTATAAATGGTGCGCTATCGACAGCAACGGCGGCGGTACTAACTGTGGCTTCGTCACCGTCGAGCAATGCCGCGCCACCGTCAGCGGACAGGGCGGGTTCTGCGAGCCAAAGCAGGTCCTTCCGCCTAACTTGTCTCCTGCAGCGAGGGCCGCAGCACCTAAGACAGACCCGGGCGGGAGCAACGGCGCTTCGTTGATGGAGTGCGTGACCAATTCCTGCAAGATCAATTGTTCTCCCAAGCTGGCAAAACGATTCAAACCCAAATGGTGCAAGTATTTTAAGGAGCCAGTCTGACAACAACACCAGTACGGCGGGTTTTGAATCAGGTGATGGTCCATACACTACGGAAACATCCGTAGTTGAAAAAATCCCCAAGAATTAAATAAGCAAGAAGCATGAGCACATCACTAACGGGGATGCTTAGCCATGCCAACGGAAACCGCCATTGTCGTCGCCGGGATTGTTCTTGTGTTCACCGTCTTTGCCGTGACGCTGGCCTGGACTGATTACTACGCGCGAAATTTTCGTGCGCCGGGCGCAGTGTATTTTCAGCGGCGGGATGCGAAGGAATAGTATTTCGGCTGCTTACTTTGTGCGAGTGAACGCAGCGCCATCCTTATCGACGTCATCAATACCAGTGACGACCGGTAGTGATGGTGCCAGTGCCTGTTGTAGCCATAGGCGCGGTACCCGTGGCGAGGCACGCCTGGGGGCATCGTGCCAGTGGGCGGTTGGCCAAAGCTGTCCGCGTTTGCGGGCGCATTGGGACCGTAATTGGGCAGGCTTTGCGCCAGCGAGATGCTTGTGGCGGCCGCCAGAGCCGCAACACCCAGAAGTGCAATTTTGAGGGACATCGCTCGTCTCCACTTAAACCCTATCTGAAAACGCTGGACCCACGGTTTAGTTCGTCGCTTGATGACTGATGCCATAGAACAATGGTCGGCCAGCTAATGAAGCAGTCTAGTCAAAACACCTGATCGGATTTCGGAGAGACCGTTGCGAGGCGATCTTTCTGTAAGAATTATTTTTTTGTCTCCGCCAATCCCTCATGTGGATGACGATGGTCGCCACGACGATTGGACTTGCGGACGTAAGTAATTACTGCCTCGGGATTTTCGTGCTTGGCCCTGAGCGCCGCGACTAAAGCGTCCTCGGCTTCAATAGTTAGAACCTTCGAACGCGTCTTATGCCTCACACCCACGATATATGAGGTCATGGAACTATCCTCCCGGGACTTTCTCAAACATCAGCAATTGGCACCTGATCGACCTTGTGTCCGTGCTGGTCCATGATGGTGACGAACCAGCCGGTCCAATTCCAGCCGCGCATGATCGCACCATGTTTGAGGTCGCGTGCGAGCGCCATCGCGTCGTCGCGAGCGGCAGCATTGCCCGACAAGTCGATGCCTTGGTGATTGTTCAGCACTTGTTTGCCGTCGGTGAGATGGAAAAAGTAACGTGGCATGGCGGGCTTTACATCCTTGCTGGCGGACGCCGAGATCAGGGCGGTGCGGTCTGTCGATATTTAACAACCTCAATTGTCCGCGCCCGCTTGACGCGCTTATATATTGTATCAGCGCCTCTGACCCATTGATCTGCATCATTGTAGATAGCGATTGTGGTGATGCCACTTGTTGGCCAATATCACAATCGCAAGCGAATCCTAAAAGAGCAATGACACAGGCGCTGGAGAAGACGGTAGGGGCATCTGGGGTTGTGAAAGTAAACTTCCCTTCGTACGCCATGCTCGCACTCACCGTCATCGGCATAGCCGACGCCGTTTATGTCGCTCACGGGAATTACACCGGTGCGCCGTTGTGGTGCCCCATCCTTGATGGATGCAACACAGTCATCAACAGCCCCTATTCGCGCGTTTTCGGGGTGCCGATGTCGTACTTCGGCTTCATCTATTATGTGTTCATGTTTGGTTTATCGGCGCGCCTGGCGTTTGATCCGTTCTCGAGCAGCCTGCGCTTTCGTGCAATACTTTACGCCGCATTGGGCGCCGCTTCGTCGATGTACTTTATGTACCTTCAGCTTGGCGTTATCCGCCAGGTGTGTAGTTACTGTCTCATCTCCGCCGTCACGTCACTCCTCCTTCTTTTTGCCGCGCTCTGGCACTTTCAAGCGACCCGCAAACGTCAATCTGAAAACAGCTAAGGCGATCGACATCAAATTGCCCGAGTCGATCCTGCTGCGTGCCGATCAATTGATCGAATAACCACTTTATTTGCTGCGGTGGCCGGGCATTTCGCGTAGCATCGGGCAACAAATTGGGTGGGGCGATATGCGGACTATCTGCGTAGTTGCCGTACAACTCCTGATCATCGCGGCTACGGGGCAGAGTGTTTCGGCCCAGCAGCCGACGAAGGATTTGCTTGCAGCCCAACTTCGCGACCAAGGCTATCGCTGCACGAGCCCGCTCAGTGCCACCAAAGACGCAAGACGCTCTCGCGCGGACGAAGCGGTATGGGTTCTTCGCTGCACGAACGCCACCTACCGGCTCAGGCTGGTGCCTGATATGGCCGCGCGTGTGCAGCGTCTGAAGTAGTCCCGATATTTCATCAAAAGCGGGCACTATGCCAGCGTTCCCTCCCGGCCCCCTTTCGCTATGCTAGTTTGAGCCAGTACGATGCTGAGCCTTTAGCTTGGGGGCGGACTTGAGGCGGCGCGAGTTCATGAGTTTTGTCGGCGGCGCGGCGGTTGCATGGCCGCTTTCCGCGCGCGCGCAGCAACCGGCAACGCCAGCCATCAACATTGCTGTGTTGACCGACATGTCAGGCTTGTTTGCAACCCTTGCCGGTGACGGCTCAGTCGTAGCTGCCTACATGGCGGTGGAAGATTTTGGCGGCGAGGTGCTTGGCAGGAAAATCCAGGTATTCTTTGGCGATCATAAACACAAGGTGGATGTTGCGTCCGGTCTTGCCAACCGTTGGTTCAACGAAGACCACGTCGGCGCAATCGTGGATATGCCGAACTCCACCGTGGCATTGGCAGTGCAGAAGCTTGCTGCTGAACGCGATAGAATCTCGATAACCGTTTCGGGCGGCAGCAGCGATCTCACCGGCAAAGATTGCACGCAAACCGGATTTCACTGGGCTTACGA
>DAHUXA010000096.1 GCA_027307405.1 Hyphomicrobiales bacterium
ACCAGCTACCGCTACGAGCCGCCGGCCACCGGCGTCATTCAGATCCTGCGGATGACGCCCGGCAGCCATGACGGGCAGTACGTCGCCGAATGGCAGATCGACGTCTCCACCGATTCACGGCTGCAGGTGCATCAGGACGCCTTCGGCAACATCACCCATTCGTTTACGGCCGAGGGACCATTCAACACATTAACCGTTGAGGTCGCGGGCGAGGTCGATACGCAAGACACCGACGGCATGGTGAGCGGCGCGATCGAGCGCTTTCCGCCGCAGTTCTACCTGCGCGAAACCTCATTGACCCAAACGGATGCCGCGATCGTTGACTTCGCACAGGCGACACGCGCCGCCACGGATGGTGATGCCCTGGCGGTGTTGCATGCGCTGTTAAAGACGCTCAATCGTGAAATTGCTTTTGATACCGATCCGACTCACGCTGCCACCACTGCCGCGGAAGCCTTTGCGCTTCGGCGAGGCGTCTGCCAGGACATCACCCATATTTTTGTCGCAGCAACTCGGGCACTCGGCATTCCCGCCCGATACGTCGGAGGCCACTTCCATCGCGCCGACGGGGTGACTGCACAAGAGGCCGGCCATGCCTGGGCTGAAGCTTATGTCGAGAACCTGGGCTGGGTGGCCTTCGATCCAACCAATGGCATTTGCACCACCGATGCCCATGTGCGGGTCGCGGTCGGCCTGGACTATCTCGGTGCAGCTCCGGTGCGCGGCACGCGTTTTGGTGGCAGCGGTGAAACCCTGACCGTGGCCGTACGCGTCGACCAAGCGCGCCAACAGGCGCAAACGTGATGCATTGCCGAAGGGCCTATCAGGTCGCTATAAACCTGCGGCCTGTCATCTAGACAAATCGCGACGCCCCATGACTTATTGCTGCGGAATTCTCGTGAGAGCTGGCCTTGTCATGGTTGCCGACACGCGCACCAATGCGGGCCTCGACAATATTTCCACCTTTCGAAAGCTGCATGTCTACACACAACCGGGCGAACGGATTATGGCCATCGCCTCTTCCGGCAATCTGTCGCTCAGCCAAGCAGTGCGTTCAACGTTGACCGAAGGTGTGGAAAATCCGGAGACCGGCGAAATCGAGACGCTGATGAATGCGCCGACAATGTTTCAGGCGGCGCAGCGTATCGGCCGCACGATCCGCAATTTGCAGACTGCCGAAGGCAAGGCGCTGGACGCAGCCGAAGTCGACCACGAGGTCGCGTTCCTGTTCGGCGGCCAAATCAAAGGCGGCCGCCTGCAACTGTTCATGATCTACTCTGCCGGCAATTTCATCGAATGCACGACCGATACGCCCTATCTCCAGATCGGCGAACACAAATATGGCAAGCCGGTGCTTGATCGTGCGATCGGTTTTGAGACTGACCTTTACGACGCGCTCAAGATCGGCCTGATCTCTATGGATTCTACGATGCGCTCCAATCTCGGCGTCGGACTACCGATCGATATTCTTGTTGTGCGCAGGGACTCGTGCGATGCAGCGGTGAATTACCGGATCGAGCCTGGGGAGCCTTACTTCCAGGATTTGCGCGAGCGTTGGTCGGCTGCGCTGCGTGCTGCGCATATTGCAATCCCCCGGCCGCCCTCTCGCAGCTCAAACTGAGCGGTTTGATCCCCGAATTCGAGCAAAGTGAAAGTCTCGATTTCCAATTCATTAATTACGCAACTTCGGGCACGGACTGTACTTTTACTGCCAGTTAACAGAACCGGGCGAATTGCAGTTTCCACACCACCATACCCCTAACAGGTTCGGTAAAAGGAAAGCGATTAGCAAGCTTTGTCACCTAGCGTCCGGCGCGAAAAGCCTAATAGGCAGGACGCTTTAAGGACCTTTATCGTGCCGGCTGTGGCTCGCCCACGCGCTTCCGATGTGCGGCAATACACCAGTTGGGATCGCGCTCGCTTGAGCGTGGTGGTTCCCATCGGCGTTATTGTTGCCGTCGCGATTGTTTGCAACGTCGTCGCCGTGCTGTCGTCGGCGCAGCGTGCCGACGTGGTGGCCGTCGATCACGAAAAGCAGCTGTTCTCGCGCGCGCTCACCAACTATGGCGAGCGCGTATTGCGTGAAGTGGAGAGCGTCGCCTCCTCGGACGGCGCAATTCAGAATATCCGTCGCTCGTTCGATGCAGACTGGGCCAAGCAGCGTGTCGGAACGTGGCTGGAGACGTATTTTGATCACGACTACATCTTCATTTTCGACCGCAACGATGACCTGATCTATTCGATCGTCGGTCATCGGCCGGCCGACATGAAATGGCTTGCAAATGCGCGCCCTGGCCTCATCTCGGTGATCGACTACTTGCGCGGCCGCGATCCGAACCTGCGCGGCGCGATCCGCCTTGATAAAACAGCGATGGCCGACGGCACCGCGCATCAGCAAACTGCTGTGATCCGCCGCTTGATGGACCGCCCGGCGGTCGTTGCCGCGGTCGTAGTCGGCCCAGGCGACGGAACCCCTGAATCGCTCGACGGCGTTCCACCGGTCATCATGTCGGTAAAATTCATTGACGACAGCACGCTCTCGAGCATCGCCGCGCAACTGCGATTGACCAATCTGCGCAAGATCGAGCAGGACCCGCCGCCGAACGGCGACCTTGCCTACGATCTCACCGGCTCGGATGGCAGCACAATCGCACGCTTCGCCTGGACACCGAGACAGCCAGGCGCCGAGATCGTGCACAATGTTGTGCCGTTCATCGCGGTTGCATTCATCGGCTTTGCGCTGCTCGCCGCCTTCGTGTTGCGATACATGCGACGCACAGCGGCGACCATTGCAGCCGGCGAATCACGGCTGCGTCATCTCGCCATGCATGATCCACTGTGCGGCCTCCCCAACCGCATCTTCTTCGGCGAGCGGCTGGAGGAGGTGATTGAGGAAGTTCGCAACGGCAGCGCGCCGGCAGCTGTGTTCTATATTGACCTAGATCACTTCAAGGACGTCAACGATACGCTTGGTCATCATGTCGGCGACGAGCTCATCCGCAATGTCACTTTGCGGCTCTCGCATACACTGCGCGGCGGCGATTTAGTGGCGCGCCTCGGCGGCGATGAGTTCGCGGTGATCTCCTCAGTCGCAGGCGATAGCGAACAGATGATGTGGCTCGCGCAACGCGTTATCGCGGCCATCTGCGCGCCCTACGCCATCAACGCCCAGAATATCATTATCGGTGCATCGATCGGGATCGCGATGATCGATGACAAGTGCGAGACTGCGGCCGACATCATGCGGTACGCCGACATGGCCCTGTACCGCGCCAAGAACGAGGGCCGCAATCGCGCATGCATCTATGATGCCGCAATGGACGCCGATCTTTCCAGCCGCAAGCTGCTTGAGGCCGATCTGCGCGCGGCGATCGAGAATGACCAACTGCAATTGCTGTACCAGCCGGTTGTCAACAAGAGCGGCGAGACCGTCGTCGGCGTCGAGGCGCTCTGCCGGTGGACGCATCCGACCCGCGGTGAGATACCGCCCAGCGAATTCATCGCTATAGCCGAGCACAGCGGGTTGATCATCAATCTTGGCAACTGGGTCCTGCGCCGCGCCTGCACCGATGGCAAAGCGTGGCCGGAAGTGACCGTCGCGGTGAATGTGTCGTCGCTGCAATTCCGCCGCATCGACTTCGTCGAGGTGGTTCAGCGCATCCTGAAAGAAACCCGGTTCGATCCGGTCCACCTCGAACTGGAGCTCACCGAAAGCGTGCTGCTCGGCAATGTCGATACTGCGGAAGAGGCAATGCTGCGGCTCAAGGCGCTCGGCGTCAGGCTGGCACTCGACGATTTCGGCACCGGCTATTCCAGCTTGCTCTATTTACGTCGTTTCCCGTTCGACAAACTCAAGATCGACCGCAGCTTCGTGCGCTCGATCGAAAAGGCAGCCGACGCCGCCGCCATCGTTCACGCGATCGTCAGTCTCGGGCGCGGCCTCGGCATGAAGGTCACGGCCGAGGGCGTGGAGACCGCTGACCAGCAGCTCTTCCTGCGCGCCGCCGGTGTGCATTCCTTGCAAGGCTTTCGCTTTGGCAGGCCGGTGACCGTCGCCGAAATCACCGCCCGCCTGCGATCGCCTGGCAATTTCCGACCTGTCGAAGCCCTCGCGAGCTAACCGTCTTCCTTTCCCCCAGCTGACGCGCTGTGCCGCCGGTGGTAGCGTGCGCGCGTTTTCACAAGAGGCGGGAGGCACATCCCGCGCGGAAAGGAAATCTGATGGCCGCTACAGCAAAAATTGCACTCGTAACTGGAGCCGGGACCGGCGTGGGCCGAGCGGTAGCCATCGCGCTCGCCAAGGCTGGCTACAATCTCGTGCTGGCTGGCCGCCGCAAGGAGATGCTCGACAAGGTCGCCGGCGAGATCAACGCTACCGGAGCGCAGGCGCTGGCTGTTCCCACGGACGTTTCGAAGCGCGAATCAATTCTCTCGCTGTTCGCAACCGTAAAATCGACGTTCGGGCGGCTCGACGTGCTGTTCAATAATGCCGGTATTGGTGCGCCCCCGATACCACTCGAAGATTTGCCGTTCGAGACCTGGCAGAACGTCGTCGCAACCAATTTCACCGGAATGTTCCTGTGCACCCAGGAAGCGATCAAAATCATGAAGAGCCAGTCGCCGCGCGGCGGCCGTATTATCAACAATGGATCAATCTCAGCACATGCGCCGCGGCCGTATTCGGTCGCTTACACTTCGACCAAACACGCGGTTACGGGTTTGACCAAATCCACCTCGCTCGATTGCCGGCAATACGACATCTGCTGCGGCCAAGTTGATATCGGAAATGCAGCAACGCCATTGACCGAACGCATGGTGCAAGGCGAAGGCGTGTTACAGGCCGACGGCCGCAAGATGATCGAACCGCGCATGGAAGCTGACCATGTCGGCAACGCGGTGGTCTATATGGCGAGCCTGCCGCTCGACACCAACGTGTTGTTCATGACTGTCATGGCGAACAAAATGCCATTCGTGGGTCGGGGCTGATTTTGATGGAGGCGCTCCACGCATGGCATGAGTTTCTGCATCCTGCTCGGCACCGCAGGAGCCACCTTGCTTGCGCTGTTGTTCGTCGTCGATGGTCCGCCATCACGCGGGCGAGCGATCGTCAAACTAGTCAATTTTGCTCACCTTCACCTCAACACCCGTTTTCACCTTGGCCAGCACTTTCACGCTGCCGAGGGCCTTGGCAAAGACGTTGCAAGGACTGGCCAGCCGTGTCTCGTCGCCCTTGGAAATCGGTGTACGGCCAAAACCAATCGCGATCGCCGGGCCCTGCGGCCAGTATGCGATTTCGCCTGGCGTGATCACGGCACGCGCATCCGCCTCACGCGCGATATTCACCGGCACGTCGAAATAGACCTCTTCGCCCCAGGTGAGTACGGCCGAGGAAATCGGCAGCGTCGCCGCGATGGCCTTGGCGGTCGGCGTGTCTAGCAGTTCAGCGTCGAGCGTCAGTGCGCCGAAATCGAAGCGAATGCGGGACACCGGGTTTCTCCAGCGGGCAATGTCTAAGTGGTTTTGACTCGCATGTGGATGATGACAAGAACCAGCAGGCTGACCAGTGACGTCGCAATCAGGTAGAAGCTTGGCGCCAGCGGCGAGCCCGTCACCGCGATCAGCCATGCTGCGATGAACGGCGCGAACCCGCCGAAGATCGGCACGCTCGTATTGTAAGCCACTGCGATGCCCGTGCTTCGTGTGGCGGTTGGAAATAATTCTGCCATCAAGGCCGGAAGTGTACCGCTATAGGCCGCTTTGAGCAGGCTCAACCAGCACACGATCCCGACGATCCCCGCGAGCGAGGGATTGGCGATCAGCAGCACGAAGGCCGGATAGGCCGAGACCGCGAACAGCAAGGAGACGATCACCATCATTCGTACGCGACCGACGCGGTCCGACAAATGGCCGAAAAATGGTGCGCCAAATGTCAGCAAGATGCCACCAAGCAAGGTTGCCGTGAAGCCGAGCGATTGTGGCAAATGCAACTGCTTGATGGCGTAGGTCGGCATGTAAAGGATGATGTAGTTCGAGCTTGTAGAGAGAATAACAATGCCGATGCACATCAGCAGTCGATCCCAATACTGGACGAACATCTGTCGCACCGGCGCCTTGGCTGGACCCCGCTCACGAAACTCCGGTGTCTCCCCGACGTGTTTGCGGATATAGAGGCCAATCGGACCGATCAACAGTCCGAAGAAAAACGGCACACGCCAGCCCCAGCTTTCGAGCTGGTCTGCTGTCAGCAATCCAAACAGGATGACACCGAAGAAAGAAGCGAGCACGGCGGCCAGCCCCTGCCCGAACCACTGGAAACTCGCGAAAAAGCCTTTGCGCTCATTGGAGTGCTCGACCAGGAACGCGGTCGCACTTCCGAACTCGCCGGCCACCGCAAAGCCTTGTAGCAATCGCGCAATAAGCACAGCGATGGGCGCTGCAAGCCCAACCGTACTGTAGGTCGGCATGATTGCCATCAGGCCGGTCCCGATCGTCATGATAACGATCGACAGCAGCATCGCGGCTCGGCGTCCGTTGCGGTCCGCGTAGGCACCGAGCACGATGGCACCGAGCGGGCGCACAAGATACGACACGCCGAACGTGCCGAAGGTTAAAAGCAGCGCGGTGGTCGGATCGGCTGTCGGGAAAAACAGCTTGGAAATTGTGACCGCGAAATAACCGTAGACGAGGATGTCATACCATTCGAGCGCGTTGCCTATCGAGGCAGCGGCAAGAACTTTGAACGTGCTGGTTCGATGCGGTGCTGCGGCCGCCACGGCAGTTGTTGACATTTTGATCCCTCAGTCGAATTTGCCGCTCTCAGGTTGCCGCGAACGGAGCGACGAAACAAGGTGGCGACCCTCGTCAATCTCAACTACATTGCCGGTGCATGAAAATTGACGTGTCCAAGATCAATCCCAATCCTTTCACGACCCGGCCGGAGATTGAAGGAACGTTCGGGGTTGTTGCATCCACACATTGGATCGCGACCGCGGTCGGCATGGCAACTTTGGAGAAAGGCGGCAACGCGTTCGATGCTGCCGTAGCGACGGCGTTCACCCTGCAAGTGGTTGAGCCGCATCTCAACGGACCGGGCGGTGATGTGCCGGTTCTTCTCTACGATGTGAAGCGTAATCGTCCAGAAGTGATCTGCGGACAAGGTCCCGCACCGTCAGCTGCAACGATTGCGCATTTCCGCAGTCTAGGCCTCGATATGGTTCCTGGTACCGGCCTGCTCGCCGCCTGTGTTCCGGGCATGTTCGATACCTGGATGTTGCTGCTACGCGACTACGGCACCATGCATTTGGCCGATGTGCTGACGCCGGCGATTTTCTACGCGAGCAATGGCCACCCGCTGGTCGAGCGCGCGAGCGCCACCATCACCATGGTAGCACAGTTATTCCGCGAGCATTGGCCAAGTTCGGCCGCGGTCTATCTCCCGAACGGCAAGGTGCCGGAGCCCGGTGTGCTGTTTACAAACCGCGCGCTCGCCGACACCTACACGCGGGTATTGCGTGAAGCTGAAAGCGCGGGGAGTGACCGCTTTGCGCAAATCGAACGCGCACGCAAAGTGTGGTCGCAGGGTTTTGTTGCCGAGGCGATCGACAAGTTCTGCCGTACACAAAAGGTGATGGATGTGAGCGGCGAGCGCCATGCTGGTGTACTGAACGGCGCCGACATGGCGGCCTGGCAGGCTCATATCGAGCCGCCGCTCACCTACGACTATGGCCGCTACACCGTCTGCAAGCCGGGCGTCTGGAGTCAGGGTCCTGTGCTGCTGCAACAGCTCGCGTTGCTGAAAGGCTTCGACCTCGACGGCCTTGATCCAACGGGGCCAGACTTGGTGCATTTGCAAGTCGAATGCGCCAAGCTTGCCTATGCCGACAGGGAGAGTTTTTACGGCGATCCGGATTTTGTGCGCGTGCCGATCGAAACATTGCTATCCGATCGCTACAATGCGGATCGCCGCAAGCTGATCAGCAAGCAGGCCTCGCTCGAATTGCGGCCAGGCAGGATCAAGGGTTTTGGCGCGGCGGTCGAGATGCGTCGTGCGGAAGGCGCGCGCGCCGCGGTCGGAGCATTCGGTGCGGGCGAGCCAACCGTAGGTCGTGTCGGCGAGGTTATTGGCGACACCGTGCATTTCGATATTGTCGACACTGCCGGCAACATGGTGTCGTCGACGCCGTCAGGCGGCTGGCTGCAATCTTCGCCGGTGATCCCCGAGCTCGGCTTCGGCCTCGGCACCCGCGCACAGATGTTCTGGCTCGACGAAAGTCATCCAGCCGCGCTCGCGCCGGGCAAGCGACCGCGTACCACACTATCTCCGACCTTGGCGCTTCGCGACGGCGAGCCCTATCTCGCGTGGGGCTCGCCCGGCGGTGACCAGCAGGATCAGTGGACTACGCAGTTCTTCTTGCGCCACGTCCATGCCGGTATGAATTTGCAGGAATCGATCGATGCGCCCGCCTGGCACTCCGAGCATTTCCCGATCTCATTCTGGCCGCGCACGGCGCGACCGGGCGTGCTCGTTGTCGAAAAGCGACTGCCCGACGCCACGATCACGGAGTTACGCGCGCGCGGCCATGAAATCGAGGTTGGGCCGCCCTGGTCGGAAGGCCGTCTGACCGCAGCGGCGCGCGTGGGGCCGCGGCGCCGCGCTGCCGCCAATCCGCGCGGCATGCAGGGTTATGCTGCCGGGCGTTAAGACTAGCTCGTCAGTTTTGAAGCGCGCTTCTTGCTCGACGGCTGGTATCTCAATGCAACCGGAATTCGCCGTCGATCGTCTTGAGCTCGGCCGGCTTGATCAGCTTGCAGTGCGCGACGCGCACTGAATGCAGCGGACCTTCCAGCTTCTCCTGCCAGAAGGCCAGGAAGCGTTGCAGTTCGGGAAATTCGGGGAAGAGGTCATAGTTCTGCCAAACGTAGGACTGTAGCAACCAGCGATGGTCGGGGCGCCTATACAGGATGTGCGCGGTCGTCAGGCCATAACCACTGACTTGTCTACGGAAATCCTCTGAAACCATTCTGGTCCTCCGTCTCGAGTCGGACTCAAAGTTTCCATTTCCGGCGATCACCATTGCAAGCCGAAAAGGTAAACAAGTTGTTTAAAATCAAGGCACTAGCAGCACGGGATTGTGCCTGCTAACAGCCCCGGCGACGTGCCTCACGCCCGCGCCAAAGGTAACGTGATCGGGCCAAATGCCGTTCCCATCACATCGCCGTTAACCATTGGCCCTACAGACTTTTCCGGAATTGTTGGCACTCATCGGAAATGAGTGCTAAAAAATTTCCCGATGCCCCTTGCGGGCAAAAAAATCGCCACCCATGTGGCGACTAGGTGCTGGCCGGGGGACCGGCCAGCTCCCGAAAAACCAGATTGTTCAATAATTTAGGAGGACTGCCATGAAGTTCCGTCCGCTTCACGACCGCGTAGTCGTCAAGCGCATCGATGCCGAGGAAAAAACTGCTGGCGGCATCATCATTCCCGACACCGCCAAAGAGAAGCCCTCGCAGGGCGAAATCATCGCCGTCGGCCCGGGTGGCCGCGACGAGAACGGCAAGCTGATCCCTATCGATTTGAAGGTCGGCGACACCGTGCTGTTCGGCAAATGGTCGGGCACCGAGGTGAAGATCGACGGCCAGGATCTCCTGATCATGAAGGAGTCCGACATCATGGGCGTGATCGAAGGCGGCAGCGCCGCCAAGAAGAAGGCCGCCTAAGGCTGCCGATCCGAAATCTAGATCAAAGGAACACGAACAATGGCTGCTAAAGACGTCAAATTTTCTGTCGATGCTCGCGATCGTATGCTGCGCGGCGTCGACATCCTCGCCAACGCGGTGAGGGTGACGCTCGGCCCGAAGGGCCGCAACGTCGTGCTCGATAAATCATTTGGCGCCCCGCGCATCACCAAGGACGGTGTGACGGTCGCCAAGGAAATCGAGCTGGAAGACAAGTTCGAGAACATGGGCGCACAGATGGTGCGCGAAGTTGCGTCCAAGACCTCGGATATCGCCGGTGACGGCACCACCACCGCCACCGTGCTGGCCGCCGCAATCGTCAAGGAAGGCTCCAAGGCGGTCGCTGCCGGCATGAACCCGATGGACCTCAAGCGCGGTGTTGACCTCGCCGTCGACGCGATCGTCGAGCACTTGAAAGCCAACTCCAAGAAAGTCACGTCGAACGAAGAGATTGCCCAGGTCGGCACGATTTCGGCCAACGGCGATCGCGAGATCGGTGACTTCCTCGCCAAGGCCATGCAAAAGGTCGGCAACGAGGGCGTGATCACGGTCGAAGAGGCAAAGTCTCTTGAGACCGAGCTCGACGTGGTCGAAGGCATGCAGTTCGACCGCGGCTATATTTCGCCCTACTTCATCACCAACGCAGACAAGATGCGGACGGAGATGGAGGACCCCTACATCCTCATCTACGAAAAGAAGCTGTCGGGTCTGCAGGAACTGCTCCCGCTGCTCGAGTCGGTCGTGCAGACCGGCAAGCCGCTGCTCATCGTGGCGGAGGACGTCGAGGGCGAGGCGCTTGCCACACTCGTCGTCAACAAGCTGCGCGGTGGCCTCAAGGTCGCGGCGGTGAAGGCGCCGGGCTTCGGCGATCGCCGCAAGGCCATGCTGCAGGATATCGCTGTTTTGACCGGAGGACAGGCGATCAGTGAAGATCTCGGCATCAAGCTCGAGAACGTCACGATCAACATGCTCGGCCGCGCCAAGAAGGTGATGATCGACAAGGAGAACACCACCATCGTGCACGGTGCCGGCAAGAAGGCCGACATCGAGGCGCGCGTGTCGCAGATCAAGGCGCAGATCGAGGAGACCACCTCCGACTACGATCGCGAGAAGCTGCAAGAGCGGCTTGCCAAGCTCGCAGGCGGCGTTGCGGTGATCCGCGTCGGCGGCGCCACCGAGGTCGAGGTGAAGGAGCGCAAGGATCGCGTCGATGATGCGATGCACGCGACTCGCGCCGCGGTCGAGGAAGGCATCCTGCCGGGCGGCGGTGTCGCACTGCTGCGCGCAGTCGAGGCCCTCAAGAGGGTCAAGACTGAAAACGAGGACCAGAAGCACGGCGTCGATATCGTCCGCAAGGCGATCCAGACGCCGGCCCGCCAGATCGCCATCAATGCCGGCGCTGACGGCTCGGTCGTTGTCGGCAAGCTGATGGAGAAGGATCAGTACTCCTACGGCTTCGATGCGCAAAATGGCGAGTACGGCAACCTCATGACCAAGGGCATCATCGACCCGACCAAGGTCGTGCGTGCGGCGATCCAGAACGCGGCGTCCGTCGCCGGCCTCTTGATCACCACCGAAGCCATGGTCGCCGAGCTGCCGAAGAAACAGAACGCGGCCCCGGCGATGCCGGGCGGTGGCGGCATGGGCGGCATGGACTTCTAATCGATCCGCTCATCACGAAATGTTAGAGGCCCGGGAGAAATCCCGGGCCTTTTGCTTGAAGCACGGCGCGACTGAAAAAGTAACGACCACACACGAAAAGGCGCGCGTTCATCCGGCGTCGCCTCGTCGTTAGCGGCCGCGTGGCGACAAACGATACACATCGCCACTTGCAAGCCACAATATACACCTGACATGACAGCAGTATGACAAAGCGCCCGAGCAGCATTTATGTCGGAATCGGAGGCTGGAGCTACGAGCCGTGGCGCGGCGTCTTCTATCCCAAGGGCTTGCCGCACACGCGCGAACTCTCTTACGCCGGCGAGCACCTGACCTCGATCGAAATCAACGGCACGTTCTACCGCACGCAAACCCCGGCAACCTTTCGCAAATGGGCATCGGAGGTACCTGAGCGATTTGTTTTCTCGCTCAAAGGTCCACGCTATGCGGTCAATCGGCGCGTGCTCAAGGAGGCGGGAGATTCGATCAAGCGCTTCCTCGACTCCGGCGTGACGGAACTCGGCACCCGCCTCGGCCCTCTGCTCTGGCAATTCACGCCGTACAAGAAATTCAACGAAGCAGACTTCGGCGGCTTTCTCGAGTTGCTGCCAAAGACTTTCGATGGACACGCGTTGCGCCATGTTGTGGAAGTCCGCCACGACAGTTTCAAGACGCCTGCTTTCGTCGCGCTGTTGCGTCAGTTCGACCTGCCCGTGGTCTTCGCCGAACACGATACTTACCCGGCCATAGCAGATGTCAGCGGCGATTTTGTCTATGCGCGATTGCAGAAAGGCGACGAAAAACTCAAGGCCGGCTATCCGCCAAAGGCACTCGATGGTTGGGCGGCTCGCGCCAAGACCTGGGCACAAGGTAGCGAGCCGAAAGATCTGCCGCGCGTGACCAAAACGCCCGCGAAAAAACGGCCTCGGGATGTTTTCATCTATTTCATCCACGAAGCGAAAGTGCGCGCCCCGGCCGCAGCCATGGCGCTGATCGAAAGACTAAAATGAAAGCGAAGTCGAAAGTCGCTAAAACTCGCCGCCTATTCACAATAGGTTACGAGCAAGCCAAGCCTGCTGCAGTTCTCAATGAGCTCGAGCGTGCGAAGATCGAGCTGCTGGTCGATACGCGTGCCGTGGCAGCGTCACGGCGGCCGGGTTTTTCCAAGCGTCAGCTCGCCGCTTCGCTCGACGATGCCGGTATCGGCTACATCCACCTGCAAAAGCTCGGCACACCGGCAGAAGGACGCGCGGCGGCACGCAACGGCGACACAGACGCGCTATGGCGCATCTACGACAAACACATCAAGACTGCGGAAGCACAAGCGGAGCTTGGTGAGCTAATCGCGCTGGTCAAATCAGGCAAGCGCGTTGCGCTACTCTGCTACTGCCGCGATCCGAAAGTCTGTCACCGCAGCCGTATCGTGGCGAATGTGAAAAAACGGACACAAGTCAAAGTCGATGACCTGATCCCCCCGTTGTTTTGATTCACTCCGCCGGCTGCGGCGAGCGTTGCCTGCCCTCGACACTGATAATCATTGCCACCAATGCCAATGTTGTAACGAACAGCAGCAGCGCGATGACGGCATTGACGCCGAGGACAAGCGCAAAGCCACCGCTCTCATGCAAGAGCGAGATCATGCCGATCGCCGCGCCGGCGCTGATGAACAGCAGAAAATATCGCACCGCGTAAACGCGGCCGCGCCAGGCGTCAGCGGTGTAACGCGCCATGATCATGTCGTTGACGGTGACTTGCCCGTAGATCGCGGCGACCGCAATCGCGAGCGCGATCAGAAGCGCGACACCGCTGGAATGGGCCGCCCACAGATTGCCGAGGAAGCCGATGCCGGTGACGATCGCGAATATCACATGCGGCGGAACCCATTCCACCGCGCGTCCAACCGTCAGTTGCGCGAGCGCTCCACAAACCAGCACAGCGGTTGCGATGCTGCCCACGAGAACCAATGGCATGTCGCTGGATAGGCGTTCGTCGACTATTTTTGGGAGCGCTATCGTGAGCACATTGAAGGTCAGGCCAGCGCTCAAGGCGATTACGATAAACAGTCCGAACAGCATGACGGCAAGCCGCGGCGTCAGCGGCACGGCCGGCGCGGATTGGCGCGTCTTTGCGTGGTGACGATCGTCGGGCGTAACCCAAAGATAGAATATTCCTGTGACGACCAGAACCGCCGCCGGCGCGAAGAATGCAGCACGCCAGCCAAACCAGGTCGCAAGCGCCGCGCTGATGCCGGCAGCGAGGGAGACACCAAGGTTCCCGCAGACGCCGTTGAATGCGAGCGTGCGTCCGCGCGCATTCGATGCCTCGATCAGCATGGCCATCCCGACTGGATGATAGATCGACGCGAACATACCAAGCGCGAACATCGCCACCGCGAGCGCCGTAAGATTGGGTGCAAAACCCGCGCCGGCGAGCGAGAGACCACACCCAATATAGAAGGCCGCCATCATGTTGCGGCGGCTCCAACGGTCGGCAAGCCAGCCGGCTGGTAGCGAGAACACGCCAAAGGCGACGAAGGCTGTGCTCGATAGCGCGATCAATTCGCTGTAGGAGCGCTGGTAGACAACCTGCAGCCCGATGACGACAGTCGGGTAGATCAGCAGCACGAAATGATCGAGCGCATGCGCCCAATTCAGGAAGGCGATTGATCGCCGGCGAGCCTGGTCTTCAGCGGCGCGGCTGGCGGAGGCGGCAGTCATCAGGTTTCCGTTCGGCCAATGCGAGTCAATGGATGCATATACCCATTGATACTCCTTGTCCTCGTCAACTGCCGCAACCCTCCCCCGCTTGGAGGA
>DAHUXA010000097.1 GCA_027307405.1 Hyphomicrobiales bacterium
CCAATGGGCGCCGCGGCGCTGGTGCTGGTCGACAACGAACTCGCCATCCACGGCACCAACAATCCTGCCTCGATCGGCGGCCTGGTGTCCGCGGGCTGCATCCGCATGCACAACAGGGACATCATGGACCTGTACGGCCGCGTTCGTGTCGGTACGCGCGTGGTGTTTGCAAAGTGAATCGCCTTCCCAATCTGCGGTGGACTTCCGCTTTGGGTCAAAAGCAGACATGACCTCACTTCCGCGTGTCCGCTTTACCCCCGAAAGCGGACATTGACCGCAGTCACTCGAATGTCCGCTAAGTGCCAGAAGCGGACGTCGCGACTACTTATCAAACCATCTCCAACAGAAGGCTTGGCACTTGGCACTAAGTCAATTCGCCAGCAAGACGGGCAAGGCCGCATTTGACAAGACGTGTTGGGTCGCTCCGCCGAATATCCACTGTCTCAATCGACTCTGCGTGTAGGCACCCTTGATAAGCAGGTCGCAGCCGAGTGATTGGGCCGTTGCCAGGATCGCCTCGCCAGTGTTTCTGCCATCAAGCTCAGCTTTCATCGGGTTCGCGACAATCCCATTGCGGCGCAAGTATCGGATCAATTGCTCAGCCGAGGGTCCCGGCACTCCCGTTCCGCCAGTGACCGTCAAGACCGTAATGCGATCGGCTTTCTGAAGAAGCGGCATCGCAAGAGCAATGGCTCGTGCCTGCTCTGTGCTGCAGTTCCATGCGATCAACACGTTGGTGGCGATCTGGCGTGGCGGCGATGGTGGAGACAGTAGTATCGGCCGACCGCTCTCGAACAGGCCAGATTCGATCGCTCTGTCGTGCATGGGGCCCGAGTGCGCATCGCGCCGCTTCATCACTATCACGTCGAAAACGCGGCCATAGCTGCCGATGAAGTTTTCCCCCTCTGACGCATCATCCAACCAGCCGAATGACAGCGTCTCTGTCGTTTCGGTTGCGCGCGGCACATCGTGTTGCTGCATGAAGGTTTCAAAAATCTGTTTTGCTTTCTTCGCCTCTTCTGCGTTGTCCTCCCTATACGTTTCCAGAGGTACGCCGCCCATCGCGTCGCCGACCATAAACTCATTGATCGTCCACCGTAGCGCGAATCCTTCTATGTAACTGTCACACCGACGACCCAATAGCAGCGCGGTTTCCAGAGCTGACTGCATGGCGTCATGGCTTTCCATCGGAACCAAGATCGTCTTCATGCTCATCGTCGCCTCCCATCTATTGACCATCTAACCGCAATGATGATCTCGGCGGGCGTGATCAAAGTGGCGCTACGGCCGCACTTTGTACACGACGTCGTGCTCGCGCACGTGCCCTACCACTTTTAGGCCGAAATCATCGTTCGGCCCCACTTCGGTCGCCGGCGCATGATTAACCTCGAGAGACTCAACCCTTTGGCTGAAATCGGTGGTGTGTCCGCCGATGTGGATCACATCGCCAACGCGCAGTGTACCGGACTCGAGCCGCAGGGTCGCGACTGACAAGTGACTGTAGTAGTGGGTCACGACGCCGATACGCCCCCCCGGCGGAGCGGATTGCGCGGGCAGGCTGGGCGGCGGTGTGACTGCTACCGACCGTGCTGGCGGGCTGGCCGGCCTCGGTTTGGCCGCGGCGTTCGCGGTCGGCGTGGCTTTCTTGGGTGATGAGCGCCGAATCTGCGCCTTCTTCGCTGGCATTTTATTGGTCGCCGCGGTCTTTCTGCGGGTGGTCGCCTTGGCGACCTGGGGTTTCTTGCGCTTTGGCTTGGTCTTGCCTTTGACTTTCTTTCTTGTCGGCATTTAGGGGCCTCCTACAACAAACCATCGTACCGCTTCGACTTAACCGCTTGAAGGGTGGGTAAGGGTTGAGAGTTAAAGGCCGCTGAATGTCCGCTTTGGGTCATTAGCGGGCAAACCGTCCCGGGGAAAATCAGGCTTTTGTCCGCTTTGGTCCAATAGCGGACATCGCCTTTCTAATTCAATGGATGCTCAAGTTGTCCTGCGGATATTGGAGTCGCCGTGCCGCGCGGTAACTACTAGTATTAGTGTCCGCTTTCACACGATCCAGGGAGAGTTCTCGTGAGAAGAAACCTGGGTTTGCTTGCATTCTGCACAAGTCTGCTAATCAGTGGTTCTTCGGGCGCCCAGGATACATCGACCCGGATAGCGACACATTACCCTGAACATTCGGTGCGAATGGTGGTTGGCTTCACCGCCGGCGGTCCAACCGATGTGATCGCCCGCATCATCGCCGAGAAACTTTCAACCTCCCTTGGCCAGCAATTCTACGTCGATAACAGACCTGGCGCGGGTGGCAACATTGCAAGCGCAGAGGTCGCAAAGGCAGCACCAGATGGCTACACCATCATCGTTGTAAGCACCGGCTTCATGGTGAATATGAGCCTTTACGCGCATGTGCCCTACGACGCAGTCAAGGACTTTGCGCCGATTACTATGGTCGCTTATTCGCCCAACGTGCTCCTGGTCAATCCGTCGGTGCCGGCTAAGAGCGTGAAAGAGCTGATCGAGCTGATCAAAGCCAACCCAAACAAGTACAGTTTCGCCGGACCCGGTATCGGCTCAACACCGCATCTGTCGGTCGAACTATTCAAACAGAAGTTCGGCTTGGACATGGTCCACGTTCCCTTCCCCGGCGCCCAGGCGATTTCCTCTGCGATCGCCGGTCACACGCCGATCGCTTTTACAGCGTTGCCGCCGGCGCTTTCGAATATTCAGGATGGAAACTTGCATGCGCTCGCGGTACTCGCCGTCAAGCGTAACGCGGAAATCCCGAACGTACCGACGATGCAGGAAGCCGGCTATCCTGACCAGGAGGCCGACACCCTAACCGGCGTATTGGCGCCGATTGGTACGCCGAACGATATCATTAACCTGCTGCAACGCGAGATAGCCAAGGCCGTGGCCGATCCAGGAGTCAAGGAACGCCTCTTTAAGCTCGGGTTCGAACCCGTGGCGAATCGACCAGATGAATTCGGCGCGCGCATCTAAAGCGAGATCGCGAAGTGGGGCAAGGTAGTGCACGAGGCAAATCTGCGAATCCAATGACATATTCAACGAGCCAATAGACAACAGCGAATATCGAGCGCCCTGATGTCACGTAAGGTCATGGTGAGTTGTGCGGTTACTGGATCGGCAGATACTCCCGCCCGTAATCCAGCGGTTCCGATAACGCCACGTGAAGTCGCCGCGTCGGCGATCGATGCCGCTAAGGCCGGTGCCGCCATCGTGCATATCCACGTGCGCGATCCACAAACAACACGCCCGAGCATGGACCCAGCACTGTACCGCGAGGTCGTGGAGCGCATCCGCGACAGCGGCTCCGACGTACTTATCAATTTGACCACCGGGCCCGGCGCTCGGTTCATTCCTGGATTGGACAATCCTCTCAAGCCTGGCACAGGTAGCACGTTATCTTTACCGGCTGAACGTGTCCGTCATGTGGTCGAGCTCGTCCCGGAAATCTGCAGCCTAGACATGGGCAGCATGAACATGGGTAACCAGGTCTTCATGAACACGCCGCCCCACCTTGAGGAGATGGCAGTATCGATCCGCGATGCCGGCGTCATGCCTGAATTGGAAGTGTTCGAGGCCGGCCACCTCCTCCTCGCTAAGCGAATGATTGAGACTGGCCACATCAAGCCCCCGGGTCTGTTCCAAATTTGTCTCGGGATTTCATGGGGCCAGCCCGCTACCCCTGAGGCAGTGACCTATATGCGCAACCTATTGCCGCCAGACTGCGTCTGGTTTGCTTTTGGGATCTCGCTCCACCAATTTCCAATTGCCGCCCAAACTATACTTCTCGGTGGCCACGTGCGGGTCGGCCTGGAAGACAATCTCTATTTAGAGAAAGGTAAGCTCGCGCCGAGCAATGCTGTGCTTGTAGAAAAGGCCACGAAGATCATAGACATGCTGGGCGATCACATCGCCACGCCAGCAGAGTCTCGGAAGATACTAGGATTGGGAAAAACATAATCGACTGGATATCTCCAGGCATCTCTGAAAGGGAACGCCATGAAATTTCCACGCCGTCAATTTCTGCGTTTGTTGGGTGCGGCGGTCGCGTTTCCGGCCGTCTCACGTATCGCGACAGCGCAAGCCTATCCGATACGGCCAGTGCGGTTGATCATCGGCTATCCGCCCGGTGGCTCGGCCGACATCACCGCGCGTCTGGTGGGCCAATGGCTATCCGAGCGACTCGGCCAGCCATTCGTCATCGAAAACCGGCCCGGTGCGGGCACCAATCTCGCCACCGAAGCGGCCGTGCGTGCGGCCCCTGACGGTTACACGCTCTTCCTCGTTGCGCCGGCAAACGCGATCAACGCGACACTCTATGACAAGCTGAATTACAACTTTATCCGTGACATCGCCCCGGTCGCGGGCATCATCCGTTTTCCGAACGTCGTTGTGGTCAACCCATCTGTCCCAGTAAAGACGATTCCGGAATTAATCGCCTATGCCAAGGCCAATCCTGGCAAGCTCAACATGGCGTCCTCCGGCAATGGATCCACCATCCATATGTCCGGCGAGCTATTCAAGATGATGACTGGCGTCAACTTGGTTCACGTGCCCTATCGTGGAGGGGCACCCGCATTGACCGACTTGCTTGGCGGCCAGGTCCACGTGATGTTTGACAACCTGCCTACGTCCGCCGAGTACGTCAAAACGGGCAAGCTGCGCGGGCTGGCGGTGACAAGTACAACACGTTCGGAGGTGCTACCAGACCTCCCGACAGTGAGTGAATTCGTCCCGGGCTACGAGGCGAGCGCCTGGTATGGCATCGGCGTGCCAAAGGATACGCCGGCCGAGATCATCGACAAACTCAATAAGACGGTCAATGCGATCCTCGACGATCCCGCGTCGAAGGCACGGTTTGCGGAACTTGGAGCATCGCTGCTCCCGGGCTCGTCCGCCGATTTTGGTAAGCTCGTCGCCGAGGAAACCGAGAAGTGGGGCAAAGTAGTCAAATTCTGCGGCGCAAAGGCGGACTGATCCATAGTCCTTTGCACGAACTGCGCCAGCGCCACGTGTGCTGAAATTGATCTCTGTCAAAGCAGACTTAGTTAGCGGCTTGTCTGATTTAGGGCGATTGCGCGAGCGCCATTCCCCCCGCTGGATTGTCGTAAGTGTTGGTCCGAATGTCCGCTTGGATCAAAAGCGGACATCAGTTACCTGCTTTGTGAACGCGCGATGCCGCATGTTGCGGGCGGACTATATTATTGCGCTTGCGCACGACTGGCACAGGCACCGCCCGGCTTTGACATCCGGAAATTCTAACCGTTGCAAAACCCCTGGAACGGCAGCTAACGTCGTCTTGTGACAGGGCCTAGAGGCCTCCCATCTGGGAAATCCCGGGTGAAACATCTATCGCCCGCCTATTTCGCGCTGGTGATGGCGACCGGGGTCGTCTCGATCGCGGCGTGGGATTTCCAGCTTTCTGTCCTGGCAATGGGACTGTTTGCCTTCAACCTGGTTGCCTACGCGGTGGTGGCCAGCCTGACCGCGCTGCGGGCGATACGCTACCCGCGGCTGTTCTTCGCCGACATGACCGACCATCGGCTCGGGCCCGGCTTCTTCACCGCGGTCGCCGGGTCCTGCATCCTTGGCACGCAGTTTCTCCTAATGGCGCACAGTTTGGCGGCTGCAATCGTGTTCCTGGCGCTCGGCACCGCGCTATGGGTCGGCCTGACCTACACGATCTTCACCGCTCTCACGGTCAAGCGCGACAAGCCGCCGCTCGAGAAGGGTCTCACTGGCGCCTGGCTGATCGCCGTGGTCGCCACCCAGTCGATTGCTGTTCTGGCAGCGCTGATCGCCCGCGACTGGCCGCAGCCCCTTCGGCTGGAACTCAATTTCTTCGCGCTGTCAATGTGGCTGTGGGGCGGGATGTTCTATATCTGGATCATCTCGCTCATATTCTACCGCTACACCTTCTTTATCTTCTCCCCAGGCGACCTGACGCCACCCTACTGGATCAACATGGGGGCGATGGCGATCTCGACCTTGGCCGGCGCACGGCTGGTGCAGAACACGCCGGATGCGCCGTTCCTCGCCTCGCTGCTGCCGTTCCTCAAGGGCTTCACCGTCTTTTACTGGGCGACCGGGACGTGGTGGATCCCAATGCTGCTTGTGCTCGGTGTGTGGCGGCACATAATCCAGCGGTTCCCGCTGCGCTATGATCCGCTGTACTGGGGAGCTGTGTTCCCGTTGGGAATGTACACGGTGGCGACAATGCAGATGGCGGTGGCACTTGATCTTCCGTTCCTTGCTCCCTTATCGCCGGTGGTGTTCGCGGCGGCATTGGTTGCCTGGACGCTCGCCTGCGCCGGTCTACTATGGGAACTGCTCAAACTAGTACGCCCACACGAACACAAGTA
Source organism: Hyphomicrobiales bacterium (assembly GCA_027307405.1). Taxonomy (GTDB): domain Bacteria; phylum Pseudomonadota; class Alphaproteobacteria; order Rhizobiales; family Xanthobacteraceae; genus Pseudolabrys. The sequence goes on from DAHUXA010000097.1 coordinate 6,384, forward strand.
AAAAGTATCAGCTTTGGGTCAAAAGTAGACATGGCCGCATGTCTGCGTGATGTCCGCTTTACCCCCGAAAGCGGACATTAGCTGGCAACACTTGAATGTCCGCTTTGTGCCAATAGCGGACATTCGGCACCGCGCCCAAGTGCCGCGTACGCATGATACGATTGGCCGATAAATCAGTCCCGAACTGTAACGAGGATAGCATTCTTTGAGCACCTCCACACCAAAGGACCCGGAGTTTGAAGCGCGCATTAGAACGAGTTTCGCCAAACAAGGTCTCATGAAGACCATCGGTGCGCAGCTCGCGAGCATCTCGCCGGGCGCCGTGGAAATTGCTTTGCCCGCATCGCCGGCAGTCTCGCAACAGCACGGCTTCGTGCATGGGGGCGTGGTTGCATGTATTGCAGATAGCGCTGCTGGTTACGCAGCACTGAGCCTCATGCCACCAGGCATCGGAATTCTCACCACGGAGTTTAAGATCAATTTTTTGGCCCCAGCCACCGGAGATCGGATGCTCGCGCGTGGCTGCGTTATAAAGGCCGGACGCACACTGACCTTGGCACAGGCTGAGGTATTCGCTGAAAATGCCGGACAGGAGAAACTTGTTGCGTTCCTTATCGCAACCTTGATGACGATCACGGGCCGGGATGATGTCAGCGACTGAGCATTGAACATGTCCGCTTTGGGTCATGAGCGGACAAGCGGCCCCGGGCCAAAGTCCGGCTTGTCTGCTTTGGTCCAATAGCAGACATAGCGCCGCTCATACTCGCCGATCCCCAGTTCGCGGGGCGTTCGTCCCTTTGATCTATCTCAAAGCCGAAATCACGGACGCGGATATTTTGTCTTAAATCGAGCGCGTGACGGATTGCCTCTTGATTGCGCTCGATTGGCCCGGGCAAGAATTCAGGTCTCTTAAACTTGTCCGGGGCCGATTCTGTCAGTGGGGGCAATTTGCAACATGGTTGCTCCGCTTTGGGGCGGCCCTCGCCGAATGGTCTCTTCCCTACAGACCACTACGACGGGGACCGCTTCCTGCGGACATACCGACGGAATGGATTTGAAAGGCGCGTGATGGATCAGTTCGGACGCATCAAAAAGACGGCTATCAAGCGCTCCATACTCATCAACGGACGCAAGACGAGTGTGTCGCTAGAAAACGAATTTTGGCAAGGCTTGCGCGAAATTGCCGAGCACGATCGCACGACAGTTGCCATGCTGGTGGAACGGATCGACCGCGCCCGGAATACCTGCAACCTCTCGTCTGCGATACGCGTATTCGTCTTCAATCGTTTTCGGGGAAAAGAATTACCAGCGCGAGGACTGGCGGCCGATCCTGTTGAAGGAAGGCTTTAAAATCGACGGATGACGCGACAGCGCAATGATGCGCGGGCGACCATGCCCATTGCACCGTGGACATCGGACATACGGATAAGTCGGCGCGATGTCCGCTCTTAGGCGGACGTGACGTCCGTGAATTGGGACGTCTGCTCTTACACCGAAAGCGAAATCTGGTCGGTAATCCTGCCGATCAGCGCTACGCTTGCGCTGTTCCTTTCATATAAATCTCAAATTTCTGACGTAGTGCCTGCGGCAATTCGACCGACCGTTGAGTCTCTAATGACGTCATTGCGGTCACCAAGCGCGCGCGGAGTCTCTCCACCCCGCCAATATGCCCCACGATTACGACGCTCAGCGACGAGCGTCCGACCTGCGTGAGGAGTAACGTGAGATCGAGGTGTTCACCCATTCGACTGGGTTTTTTGAAGTCCGTTTCGATATGAACGTAAGGAAAGCCGTGTCGATCACCCAAGATTAGCTTGGAGTAATCGACGCCCAGTTGTTCTGTGTACCAATCCTCAATCAGGCCATTGAACATGTCGAAGTAGTGAGGAAAGTAGACGACGCCGGCTGGATCACAGTGGGAAAACCGAATTGGTACCGTGCGCGTGAAGGCACCCTCTGGCGGAACGAACTTACTTTCATTCATTTCGACACGTCCCTGGGCCTGCGGCTATCCAGGTCAACGACACTGGGACACCGGCAAGCTGGCATGTTTCTCCTGGTAACCTTTGATTTAGAACAAATTCAACGCTATCGAGCTGGAAGCGCCTCACCAGTACGCGAGCATCATCGGCGTGATCATTTCTTCAGACTTGGTAGTCCTATTTGATTTAGCGCAAAGCAATTTTGGTTTTATGTGAAATTATTAAAAACATGGAGGGCCCATGCCCAGCCCTGAAAACAGGCTACCACGCACTTCCCTTATAGAAATTGCCTTGGAAGGCATTGCGGATTGGGTAAGCAAGTATCGGCGTAATTTTGGCCTTGATAACCAGCTCGGGCTATGCGCGCCGGACGAAGTCATGCGAGTTGCCAGGGACCTCAGAGTCACCCCAGGTGAACTTCAAGAACTAGCGCGGAAGGGACCTAACGCTGCAGATCTGTTGCTGAAAATGCTTGTCGCCCTCCACGTCGATCCAAAGGCTCTTGAGAATACTGACCCGCACGTCATGCGGGATCTGCAACGGCTTTGTACGACATGTGGCGCTAAGAAACGGTGCGAGCGTGAGCTTGCCAATAGAACGGCCGGCGATCACTTCCGAGAATTTTGTCCCAACGCCTTCACCCTCGACGCCCTGCTTGATCGGAAGGGTCAACCTTCCGGTCAATAACGGAGCGCGCGCATGAGCGAGCCGCTGCTGCTGGTTGCTAACCTGGTCAAGCGTTTCGAAGGCATTGTCGCGACTGATAATCTTACGCTCGATGTTGCCGCCGGCGAATTGCACGCGGTGATCGGCCCAAATGGCGCCGGCAAGACCACACTGATTGGTCAGCTCGGCGGTCAGGTTACCCCCGATTCCGGCCGAATTCGCTTCGCCGGAAATGATATCACTGCGCTACCGATACATCGACGCAGCTGGCTGGGCCTGGCGCGCTCGTTCCAAATAGCATCTTTGTTCCTCGATCTTAGTGTCCTCGACAATGTGGCGCTGGCGGTGCAGGCACAAGCCGGACATTCTTTTCATTTTTGGCGTGATGCACGCAGAGAGCCGGAATTGCGCCAACCAGCGCGGGCGGCGCTGGCGCGCGTCGGCCTCGCTCAGCGCGCTGACTTTCCGGCATCCGTGCTTAGTCATGGGGAGCACCGCCTGCTCGAACTGGCCATGGCGCTCGCCGGCCAACCGCGCATGCTTCTGCTTGATGAGCCGATGGCCGGCCTCGGGCCGGAGGAATCTGCCCGCATGATCGAATTGCTGCGTGCGCTGAAGCGGGACTTAACCATCCTTCTGGTCGAGCACGACATGGAAGCGGTGTTCGCGCTCGCCGACCGAATTACGGTCCTTGTATACGGCCGGGCGATTGCTTCGGGCACGCCGGAAGCCATCCGCGCCAATGAGGAGGTGCGTCGGGCCTATCTCGGCGAGGGCGATGAGGAAGCCACCGTCCAGACCTGAGCAGGACCGAGCAAGTTAGGAATTGGGCGGCCCAACTTTGAGGCTTTGACGCAACTTGAAGCGTTGGATTTTTCCGGTCGCAGTCTTTGGTTGACTTTGGTCAAGGTAATCGAATTTGGAATTAGTAATGAACAAAACTAAAAACTTGAGCGGCAAAGTAGTGCTGACGTCGTATCGTTATGTTTGCGCAAGACATTTCGTAAACATCAATACGATCAGAATTCACGGCCAATGACGAGCCTATCTAGCGAATAGGCTCCGCCGCCGTGCACGAGAAAGTACAAAGCCGCAATTGTCCACATCAGTGTGTATTCAAGTCCCAGCTGATTCCAGAAATATTTTCCAACACGCCAGCGCTCGATATTTGTCACCAGCAGGAACAAAACGACAGGCACTGCTACAAGGCGCGTGAACAAGCCAACGGCAAGCAACGGCCCGCAAACAAGCTGTGTCGCTGAAATAGCCGACGCCCAGACCTTCCCCGGCCGATAGCCCTGTTTGTCCAGATAATTGGCGAGGAGTCCGATATTTCGTAAGGGCTGCCCAGTGTTAGGAAAAAAACCGAAGGTCATGCGTAGCCCGTGCGGCACCAGCGCCAGCCCGACAACGCCACGCAAAAGAGCTTCGGCCCAGGGAGCAAAGGTTTGATAGATTCCGCTGAGTTGCGAAAAAATAAGTGGGGTCGAAGGTTCAGGCATACAGACCTGCGTCTTCGGTTATTTTGGTGACCTCGGTCGACGGATTGTATAGCCGCTGAATTTAGAGTCTGATCTCACCGAGATTGATGCTCACACCAAGCTGCACCGTGAGTGTCTTCTTTGACTGCCCAGTCGATATCTCCACAATGTAATCGCCCGAGTTTTCGGTAAGTCGATCGAATTTGAAATCGCCGTAATTATCGGTTGTGGCTTCCGCGATCACATCTCCATCTTTGAGCAGGCGCACGACCGCTCCCTCGAAGCAATCGATAGTACCGTCGTTCGTCTGCTCCGATACTGAACCGGCGATGAAGCATTTCGAAAAGCGCCACAAATTCTTGTAGTAAACGCGCGGCTTTGTGCCAAGTTCGGGCTTAATGACCTCGAGCCCTTGATCGGCAGCAAGCTTCGCCATCTCAATGTCAGTCACGCAAACCGCGCGCATAGCGCCCGTTGGGCACGATTGTTGCCCACGTGTCTGTTGCCAGCCACCATCGATCAGATGGGCGTCAAACGTCCAGGCCTGCGGCACCTGCAGCTCCTCGTTCCACCAGATGTGGCCGTGCGGACAGGCTTCGACGAGGTCCTTACGCCCCTTCGCCTTGATCGGATCGATGAGCACGATGCCGTCGTCGCGCTTCTTGACCGCACCTTTGCCTTTGGCGACGCAGGGCGCGTCGTCGCAGTGGTTACACATCGTGGGCACGTAGGCGATGTCGACCGCCGGCACCTGGCCGCGCTCTTTTTGAAGGATATTAATCCACTTGTGACCATGCTTCGGCATCGGCGCCGAATAGCCGGGAAACTCGTTGCCGACGTATTCGTCCATGGCCGCGAGCGTGCACAGGTTGCAATTGGTGCACTCGGCGACGTCGATGATCATATTCCATTTGTTCACGGAGACGTCTCCCTTGCCTACTTTGCCGGCACCAGTTGAGCAGCCTTGAGCTTCGTGCGGACGTCTTGGTCTTTCGCCATCTTGGCGAACGTTTCCGACATATACTCAGTACGTCCGTCCCACAACGCGACCTGCACAAGTGCGTTTGCGCCGGCAAGCGAGTGTGTGGTTTTAGTTTGCGTACGCTCTGGGGTGAGCAGGTTGAGGCATCCGCCCCGATCGATCGATTTGCCCGGTTCGCCCATTGGGTCGTAAACCGCGGAGGACTCGTAACCGTGGCAGACGCCACGCGGCAACCTCTGCGTCGGCAGGGCAGCGCAAATCACGGCGCCCCTGTCGTTATAGACTTTGACGAGGTCGTGCTTCTTGATGCCGCGTTCCGCTGCATCCTCCGCGTTTAAGCGGATGATCCAGTAATAGTAGCCGCCCACATTGATCCGGTGATCCTCGATATTGAGAAGGAACGAATCCTTGCCATCACCCTGCGTATGGAACGAATATTTCGAGTGCGGTGTCAGCAGCTGCAGCGGATATCGCTCGAACAAATCGCCCGAATGCGGCCCCTCCCATGACGGCACGTATTTGACGATCGGCGGTCGTTCCAGGTCGACGAAGCGCTTCAGGCTACTGCACTCGAACTCGAGCTTGCCCGACTGCGTCTGCAGCCCACGTAGATATTCCTCGGTGTAGTCTGATGGCAGCGGCTGGAATTCCGGGACGTCCTTCTTACGGTTTTCCCAGAACCAGCGGAACGAAACCGGCGCGCGCAAGTGTTCCTTCTCCGCTGGCACAACGTAATAGCCCCGCTTCATGAACTTCTTCCACGAAATCACCTTCGGAAGATCCGAGGCATCGAAATGCCGCTTAACCCAATCGATTTCATTGACGCCTTCGGAAAAGTAGTTGGCAAGGCCAAGTCGTTTGCAGATTTCGTTGAATATCCAATAGTCGGTCTTCGACTCGCCGAGCGGTGTAATCGCCGGCGCCTGGAAGATAATGACGCGGTGATTGAGCTGCTGCTGGCCATGATGACCATAGCCACCGAGACCAGCCCATTCAGAAATATCGACACGTTCGAAATTGGTACAGGCCGGCAAAATAAGATCAGCGAACTTCGCTTCGCCCTCGAACCAGATTGACTGATTGACCACAAATTCGAGATTTTCCGATTGGTACATCCGCACGTGGCGGTTGGTATTGTTCATGGTCGACAGCATCGAGCCGCCGTATTTGTAGAGCATGCGTACCGGTGAATGGCCGGGGGCGGGATAACTGAATTTTGCGAACTGGTGCTCGATCGACTTGCCGATCCATGGCCAACCCTCAGCTTTTCCGTCGGCCAAGGCCTCAGGCATCCAGATGCGCGGAATGCGCTGATAGCTTGAGTTCATGGTCAGCAGCTGCGGCATGCGCTGATACAGCTCGACAGGCATCGACGTATTTTCGAGATCGCCCGACATTCCGCCGTCGGCATAGCCGGGGAAATAGAAATTGAAGTCGAGCGGGCAGCCCCATTGTAAATTGCCCATGTTGATGCCCGGCTTACCCAAACCCTGCATCGCAGCGAGGCACACCATCACGCGCGCCCACTGGATGCCGGTCTGGTTGCGGCAAGCGCCGCCGTGGCCATTTCCCCATCCGCCGGGAGCCAGATAGACGCGCTTTTTGCCCCACTCGCGCGCGAGCGCGCGCACGTCTTTGGCCGGGACACCGGTTTCTTTTTCCTGCCATTCCGGCGTCTTCGGGATGCCATCCTCTTCGCCGAGGAGATAAGCCTTCCACTTGTCGAACCCAACCGTGTGAGTCTTTACGTACTCTTTGTCGTAGAGGCTTTCTTTGATCCAAATATAGGCGATCGCCATCGCCATCGCGACTGACGTCGTCGGTTTGGGCGCAAACCATTTGCCGGGCAGGAATTGCGCTGACGCATTGTAGTACGGGTCAACGTGAACGACCTTGATGCCGAGTTTCGGATTCTTGAGCCATTGGCGGCGAACGGTGCCTTCCTGCGCACCATATGAACCCGATGTGCTTTCCGGATCGGCGGCCCAGAACACAATCATCTCGCAGTTCCGAAGGCAGTCCTCGACCGTGCCGTAGGTTTCCGATTGACCGACACGCAGCGTATACCCCCAATGATGTACCGCGCCCCAGTACCAGCCTTCCCAAGAATCCGGATTGTGATGCACACGTGTCATACCGACCGCATTGGCGAAGCGGTAGAGCGCGGACAGGTAGTAGCCGATATTGCCCCAGGTATGATGGGAGCCGTGCGAGGTCGCAATCGCGCCCGGTCCATAGTCGCGCTTCATTCGTTTGATTTCGTTGGCGACTAAGTCGAGCGCATCCTCCCACGAGATTCGTACATATTCCGACCTGCCGCGGTTCTGCGAATTGCGCTTTCCGTTTGGGTCGAAGTCAACACGTTTCATCGGATAGAGCAGTCGATTGGGCGCATAGACGATCGATTTTGCGTTCTGCCCATGCGGTGCAAGCGTCGTCTTGCGCGGTGGCGTGAACTTCAAGCCGCGCGCTTCTATCGTCCACGGCCCCGGGTCGGTGTCATCAAAATCAATAGGCGTCATGCGAACGATCTTGTCGTCCTTGACGTAGATAAAGACCGGCCCACCGTTGGTCATATTGCAATATCGTATGGAGCCGTCCGGCATCGGTGTTCCGAACTTCCAACCTGCAGTCTGGCTCATCATGAGAGTCTGGGCGAACCAGTTCGTGAGGTCCT
>DAHUXA010000098.1 GCA_027307405.1 Hyphomicrobiales bacterium
TTGTCGAGGTCGGCGTTAAAGAATTTGCCTGGCCGGTAAACGATTTTCTCGATCTTGCCTGCGACCGGACTGCGGTTTACGTGGCAGTCGAATACGCTCATGAAGATCGAAATGCGTGGTAACGGTTTGCTGCCGAAGCCGAGATCTGACGGCGGAGCAGCACTGGTTACCTGACTCACGCGGCCATCGGCCGGCGCCACTACGAGGCCGTCGCGAACTGGCGTTACCCGCGGCGGGTCGCGAAAGAAATAGGCGCACCAGATCGTCGCCAGCGTGCCGAGCCATCCCAGCGGGCTCCACAACCAAAACAGCACAAGGCTTACGAACGCAAAAGCGCCTATGAAGGGATAACCCTCCGGCGTGACCGGAACGATTTCCGAGCGAATCGAATCGTAGATTGACATTTGGTATATTACTCCGCCGCGTCGGCGGGTGCTTCGAGCGGCGCCTCAGGCGCCACAGCCGCCGCACTGATGGCATCCTCGACGGGCGGCGGATTGCGATTGGGCGCGTCCACATCCTCGCCGGCGAGGGCAAGCTTCTCGCGAGCTTCTTCGGCCTCACGCTGGCGATTCCACATGCTGGCATAAAGACCATTCGCTGCCAGCAGCGCATAGTGCGTGCCGCGCTCAACGACCTCGCCCTGGTCCAACACGATGATTTCGTCAGCCCCCACGATGGTCGAGAGACGATGCGCGATCACCAGCGTGGTGCGGTTGCGCGAGACACGCTCGAGCGCGTCTTGAATTTCCTTTTCCGTATGGCTGTCGAGCGCCGACGTCGCCTCATCGAGCACCAGAATGGGGGGGCCTTTGAGGATGGTACGCGCGATGGCCACCCGCTGCTTCTCGCCACCCGATAGCCTGAGTCCGCGCTCCCCGACTTCAGTGTCGTAGCCCTTAGGCGCTATCCGGATGAGAGGATCGATCTGCGCCAATTTCGCCGCCTCCTCCACTTCAGCGTCGGTTGCTTCCCAGCGGCCATACCGAATGTTGTAGCGGATCGTATCATTGAACAGCACCGTGTCCTGCGGCACCATACCGATCGCTTCGCGCAGCGACTTCTGCGAGACCTTGGCGATGTCTTGGCCGTCGATTGAAATGCGCCCGCCAGACAAATCGTAGAAACGAAACAAAAGTCGCGAAATCGTCGACTTACCTGCGCCGGACGGACCTACGACCGCCACTGTTTTTCCTGCTGGCACCTCGAAGCTGATGCCTTTGAGAATGCGGCGGGTCGGCTCATAGGCGAAGCTGACATTTTCAAAGCGAATAGTGCCGGCGGTCACCTTCAGCGGCGGCGCGTTTGGCGCATCCTTGATTTCCGGCTCACGGGCCAAAATCGAGAACATGATCTCGATGTCGGTAACCGCCTGCTTGATCTCGCGATAGACCATGCCCATGAAATTGAGCGGCTGGTATAGCTGGATCATCATGGCGTTAATCAGCACGAAATCACCGACGGTCTTGCTGCCGGCGCGGATTTCGAACGCGCACATCACCATGACAGCAGCGAGCCCAACCGTGAAGATCACCGCTTGGCCGGCGTTTAGTACTGCAAGCGAGGTATAGGCGCGTACGCTGGCGTCCTCGTAGCGAGCCATGGCGCGATCGTACCGCATAGCTTCGCGTTCTTCGGCGGAAAAATATTTCACTGTCTCGTAATTCAACAGCGAGTCGATTGCTTTGACGTTAGCGTCAGTGTCGCTATCATTCATCTTGCGACGTATACCAATGCGCCATTCGGTGGCGTGATAGGTATAGGTCATATAGACGACGACCGTGGCTATGATCGCCGCTACGTAGCGCCAATCGAATTGCCAAATCAGCACTACGACGATAAGAGCAAGTTCGACAATCGTCGGCGACAATTGCAAAATCACCATACGCACGATGGTCTCGATGCCGTTACGGCCACGTTCGAGCACGCGCGTCAGGCCGCCGGTCTTACGCTCGAGATGGAAGCGCAACGAGAGCTCGTGCATATGCACGAAAGTGCGATACGCCAGCCTGCGCACCGCGTTCATCGCCACCTTGGCGAACAATCCGTCGCGCAACTGGGTGAGCGCCGCCATCAGGATGCGCATGCCCCCATACGCGATCGTCATCGCGATCGGCGCGGCTATCGCCCATAACAGCCAATCAGAAGCTGCGATCGGCGCCGTGCCATGACCGGCAAGCGCATCGGTGGCCCATTTGAAAGTGAAGGGCACCGCAATGGTCGCAAGCTTCGCGGCCAGCAGCAGGACGAGTGACCCAAGCACCCGCAACTTCAGGTCCCCACGATCTGAAGGCCAGATATAGGGCCAGAGGTGAATGATGGTCGTGAGCAGAGCACCGCGGTTCGCGGACACGCGCGATTCGCCACCAGATGCCCGGTGATGGTGATGGTCACTCATTCAGGGTCTTCATATAGGGGGATTCTGGCCGGTAATCACCCTGACCACGCAACCTTTCGGGCGCGGCCTTGACGATGCCGCAAGTGCAATGCACATGCATACTCATGAACAGAAGCGAAAAATCCAGCAAAATCCGAAAAATTTGTGTCTATTGCGGCTCCGGAACGGGCACCGATCCGGCTTTCGTCGAGAGCGCCCGTGCTTTCGGCGCCGTCCTCGCCAAGAACGGAATCGGCCTGGTCTTCGGCGGAGGTTCCGTTGGCATGATGGGCACGGTCTCTAAATCGGTGCTCGATCACGGCGGGGAAGTGACCGGCATCATTCCCGAATTCTTGGTCGTCCGCGAACATGCAATGCGTGGTGCCGACAACCTGATTGTCACCCGCGACATGCACGAGCGAAAGCGCAAGATGTTTGAACTGGCGGATGCCTTTGTGGCGATGCCTGGCGGCGTTGGAACACTCGAAGAAATAGTGGAACAGATCACTTGGGTGCAGCTCGGCCGCCACCGCAAGCCGATCCTCCTTGCCAACATCAAAGGCTTTTGGGACCCGCTTTGTGCCCTTATCGATCATATGAAGGGACTTGAATTCATCCGCGGCGATCTCAACTTCGATCTGCTCGTCGCGGACAGGGTCGCGGATATCCTTCCGATGCTGCAAAAAGCGGCAGCTACTGTGTCTGAGGAAGAGAAAGAAATGTCGGCGGTGGCCGCCGACCGGCTGTAAGTACGTCGACCGCGTTTGCGGCTACGTCTTGACGAATGTCACTACTTCAATGCGGTTGCCATCAGGGTCGCGGATGAACGCCGCGTAGTAGCCCCCACCATGTTGAGGGCGCAAGCCGGGCGCGCCGTCGCTCGCGCCACCTGCGACAATGGCTGCGGCATGAAACGCGTCGACCATAACGGTCGTGCGGGCGCGGAAACAAATATGAGCGCCACTTGGGGCCGTTATCGTCTCAGCACGTAGATTGACCCAGAACTCGGGATATTTTTTGCCAAATCCGACAGTCGCCGGTCGGGTTTCAAGTTTAGTGATCCCGATGGTCGCGAGGAGCAATTCGTAGAAGCGTGTTGCTAACGCGATATCACGTACCGCAACGGAGACGTGATCAATCACGCAGGCGCCCCGGACTTCACGAGTTTGAAGATGATGGAATCCATCAAGGCCTGAAATGAGGCGTCGATAATATTGGGCGACACACCGACCGTGGTCCAACGCTCGCCGAGTTCATCCTCACTTTCGATCAGCACGCGGGTAACCGCCTCGGTGCCCGCATTGAGGATGCGCACCCGGTAGTCGGTGAGTTTAAGTCCGGCAATGTATTTCTGATATTTACCGAGATCCTTGCGTAGAGCCAGGTCGAGCGCGTTGACCGGGCCGTTGCCTTCCGCCGCCGAGATCATGTTGTCGTCGCCAACCTTCACCTTCACAACCGCCATGGTGACCGTGACACGCTGCCCTTTCGCATTATTTCGTTGTTCGACATTGACGTCGAACTGGGTGACGTCGAAATAGTTTGGCACCTTTCCTAGCGTGCGCCGAGCCAGCAGCTCGAACGAGGCATCCGCCGCCTCATAGGCGTAGCCGATCGCCTCGCGTTCCTTGACGATTTCCAAGAGTCGCCCAATGCGCGGGTCGTCCTTGTCGGCTTTGATACCGACCCGCTCAAGTTCGGCCAGTACGTTGGATCTACCCGCCTGTTCCGAGACAAGAACCTTGCGCCGGTTTCCAATTGTCTCTGGCGCGACGTGTTCGTAGGTCGCCGGGTCCTTCATGATTGCTGAAGCATGGATACCAGCTTTGGTGGCGAAGGCGCTCTCGCCTACGTAAGGCGCGTGCCGATTGGGTGCCCGGTTAAGCCGCTCGTCCAGAGCATGCGAGACGTGGGCGAGCTTCTTGAGTGCCGCATCGGTTACGCCGATGTCGAAGCGCTGCGAAAATTCGGATTTGAGCTTGAGGGTCGGGATCATGGAAACGAGATTGGCATTTCCGCAGCGCTCGCCGAGCCCGTTAAGCGTGCCTTGAATCTGGCGCGCACCGGCACGCACGGCGGCGAAGGAATTCGCCACCGCCTGGTCGGTATCGTTATGGGCATGGATACCGACATGATCGCCGGGGATCGCCTTCACCACTTCGCCGACAATCTTCTCGACCTCGTCGGGCAGAGTGCCGCCATTGGTGTCGCACAGCACAACCCAGCGCGCGCCTTCCTCGTAGGCAGCTTTGGCGCAAGCGAGCGCGTATTTCGGATTGGCCTTGTAGCCGTCGAAGAAATGCTCGCAGTCGAGCAGCACTTCTCTGCCCTTGGCTTTGGCTGCTCGCACGCTGTCACGGATCGAGGCGATGTTTTCTTCGTTGGTCGTCTCCAGCGCGACCTTGACGTGGTAGTCCCACGACTTTGCGACGAAACAGATGGCATCGGCTTTTGCGTCGAGCAGCGCGGCAAGGCCGGGATCGTTGGACGTCGAGCGGCCCGGCCGCCGTGTCATGCCAAACGCGGTAAAGGTCGTATCAAATTTGCGATCCGCGCCGAACAATTCGGTATCGGTTGGATTGGCCCCCGGATAGCCCCCCTCGACGTAATCGATCCCGAGTTCATCAAGCATCCCCGCGATCGCCAGTTTGTCGGCAAGCGTGAAATCGACGCCGTTCGTCTGCGCGCCGTCGCGCAGCGTGGTGTCGAAGAGATAGAGGCGCTCCTTCGGCATGGCGGTTCTCACCAAAGGTAATAATTCGAGAGCAACGCGATGGCGATCACAATTGCGATGACACCCATCACGACATGGTGGCGTTTCATGGGTGTCCTTACGTCAACCGGTAGACGACGTAGAGAGCGATCAGAACGGCGGCAGCGAGCACGCCGTATTTGAGCACGATGTAGTAGAGCCAGTGGCGCGGGAACGGCGTGTCGGGCTTTGTCATGAAGCCTCCCGTTTAGCGGCAAGCTGCTTGGAAAGGGTGGTGTTAGCGAGCCATTCGTCACCAACAGAAACCGTATTGCGCTGCTGGGGAACGTAGCCGCGCTTCTCGAAGAAGCCACGCGCACTGTCGCTGGCGTCAACGTTGAGTTTTGCGGCTCCCCGCGAGTCCGCGAGCTTCTCCAGCGCATCGATGAGCATGGCCGCAACCCCCTGCCCGACCGCGGCGGGATGCACATAGAGCATGTCGATCTTGTCCTTGCCTTCGAGCGAGGCGAAGCCGACCGGAGACCCTTCCAGGGTCGCAACCAAGGTCAACTGCCCCGAAAGTTTCCTGCCGAAATCGGCGACGTCATCGGCGATAGAGGCCCAGGCCTCCTGCTGCGCCGCAGTGTAGTCATCGGCGGTCAATTCTTCGATGCTGTCGCGGAAGATTTCGCGCAATATCGGCGCGTCCACCGGCAAGAACGGGCGCAAGCCAAGTTTGGGGTGCGCAACGGCCATCATCGCGCGATCTTCCATTTGGTTTTTCCGTCTTTGGTATCCTCAAGCTCGACACCCATAGCCTTCAGCTCGTCTCGGATACGGTCCGCTTCTTTAAAATTCTTGGCCCTGCGGGCGGCATTGCGCGCATCAATCAAGCTTACGACTTTATGTTCATCAACCGCGGTCGACCCAGGACGGAATGCACTCCATTCGGCCACCGAATTTTGCAGGATGCCCATCAATTTCGCACTCGCTTTAAGGCAGGCGGCTGCTGGTTTGACGCCTTTGGCCGCCTCACCGCGCAACTCGTGCAGCGCCGCAAAGGCTTTTGGTGTGTTGACGTCATCGAGCAATGCATCGAGCGCGTCGGCGCAGAGATAGCCCGGTGCAGCGTCCGCCGTTAGCTCGTACCAATGATCGAGGGTCTTTTGCGATTCGCGCAAGCCAGCAAGCGTCCAGTTCATTGGTTGGCGATAGTGAGTCTGCAACATTGTGAACCGCACTGCCTCCCCTGGCCAATCCTTGAGTAAATCGTGGATCGTAATGAAGTTGCCGAGGCTCTTCGACATCTTCTCGCCTTCAACCTGCAAGAAGCCGTTGTGCATCCAGAAATTCGCCATCACCGGCGTGTGGAAGGCGCAGACGGATTGCGCCAGCTCGTTCTCGTGATGGGGAAAGATCAGGTCGATGCCGCCGCCATGGATGTCGAAATGCTCGCCCAGATGCGCCTCGCTCATGGCCGAGCATTCGATATGCCAGCCCGGCCGGCCCGGCGTCTTGATACCCGCGGGCGAAGGCCAAGCCGGCTCGCCCGGCTTCGATGGCTTCCACAAGACGAAATCCTGCGGGTCCTTCTTGTAGGGAGCGACTTCTACGCGCGCCCCTGCGATCATCTCGTCGAGTGGACGGTTAGAAAGCTTGCCGTAATCCTTCATCGACGGCACGTGGAACAGCACGTTTTCTTCCGCCACATAAGCGTGATCGGATTTCACCAACCGCTCGATCAGCGTTTTCATCTCATTGATGTGTTCAGTCGCGCGCGGCTCAATAGTCGGCGGCAGACAGCCGAGTGCGGCTACGTCTTGCTTGAAATTCTTGTAGGTCTCTTCGGTCAGGTCACGGATCGAAATACCGCGTTCGGCGGCGCGCGCGTTGATCTTGTCATCGACGTCGGTGACATTGCGCACGTAGGTGACGTGTTTCTCGCCATAGATATGGCGCAACAGGCGAAACAGCACATCGAACACGATGACTGGGCGCGCATTGCCGATATGGGCGAAGTCATAGACCGTGGGCCCGCACACATACATACGCACGCGCGAGGGATCGATCGGCGTGAACACCCGCTTTTCGCGCGTCAGCGTATCGTGGAGCTTGAGTTCCATAGCAAATGACATCCATCGGCCGCGCTGGCCGGGCGTCCTGCTATCTCAATCTTGAGAAAAGACGGCCGCAGCCAGCGTGATGCGCTAGCGAATAATCTCCGGGCAAATGCCGCAGATATGGTTAAGGCCGTTCATGGCGGCACAATGATTTGTCACGTCTCTATCGTCAAGGTCTTGCCGCAAACCGTGCAAAACACGGGAAAAAATTCATGACCAGACACGGTCTGCAAGGTTAAGCACCGCTTAACGATTTGCTCACATTCTCAGAATCGGCGCGAGGTAGCTTGGCGCCTCCATAATCACGGGCACTTCTCCATGCGAACAGCTCTGGTCGGCCTTGCCGTTTTGGTCTGGTTTTCCAGCGCTGCACAGGCCGAGCGGCGTATGTTCATCATCGCCAACGACGCAGACGGCTACGGCATCGATCGTTGTCTGGCTTCGGGGGAAAAGTGCGGCGAGGCGGCCGCCAACGCCTACTGCAAGACGCAGGCTTTTGCGGAGGCCCAAACATTCCACAAGGTCGATCGCGGGGACATCACCGGCGGGGCTCCAAGTGTCGTATCGGACAGTTGCCACGACAACAACTGCAACGTCGTCGCCATTGTCTGCACGCGCTAACCACTTTCAGCCCTGCAAGGCTGCCCACATTTCCCGATCGCGATCGGCGGTCCAAATGACAGGCCATTCGATGCCGCGCGCCTCGTCATAGGCGCGAGAGACGCTAAACGGCAAACAATGCTCATAGATTGCAAAACCCTTGAACGTTGGATCCATCGTAAGGCGTACAAAATCGAATGCCTCTTTCAGTGAACGGCCCTTGGCCACGCTCTCCTGAACTGAACTATAAAGAGTTGCAATAAAATCGCTGGTAAGCTCGATCCCTTCTTTGACCATTTCGGGCGTTGTGAGTGCTGTGCCGCGCCCCGGCACCAACGCATCGGCTTGCATTTCAGCGAGATTATCGAGCGTTGCGAGCCAATCGATGAAGTGGGCGTCGCCGCAATAGCAGGCCGACTTATATTCAACGAGATCTCCGGCAAACACGACGCCGGCGTCAGGAACGATCGCAACCACGTCACCTGCGGTATGCCCGCGGCCTATATGCATGATCCGAACTTCCCGGCGGCCTAGCCAAACGGACGTTTGATCGGGGAAAGTGATGGTCGGCCAAGTCAGACCAGGAATCGTTTCGGCGCCACGAAACAGACGCGGAAAACGGGCGATTTCTGAATCCATGTCCTCTTTGCCGCGTTCCGCGATCATGCCCTGCGTTGCCTCTGAGGCGAGGATTTCGACGCCCTTGAATGCCGAGGCGCCGAGTGTCCGCACCGCGTGAAAGTGGGTCAGCAGGACGTATTTGACCGGCTTGTCGGTGATTTTCGCAATGCGCGCGATGACATCGTCCGCCATTGCGGGCGTCGCCTGCGCATCGATGACCATCACTCCATCGTCACCAACGATGATGCCGGTATTTGGATCACCCTCTGCGGTATAGGCGTAAAGCCCAGTCCCGATTTGGTCGAACGAGACTTTCTTCTCGCCGAGATCTTCAGTGGAAGCGAATGCTATCACCCCGTCACACCTCATGTCCGATCAGGGCGTCGAGCGACCATTGCCCTCCGCCCCGTATAAGGAAATGGAAGACCACGATTGCCCAAAATAAAGGGTATTCGATGCCGCGGTTTTCCCATGCGAAGCCGAATTGCCAGTGATAGGTGACGATCGCAATGAGGAGAAAGCCGATGATCGGTGCGGCCACCAACCGCGTCAGAAATCCAAGGGCGAGGCAAACACCGCACACGAACTCCACAACACCGACGACATACGCCCAGAACAGCGCGTTTTCGAAACCGACGCTTTCAAGAAATTTCGCGGCGGTGGTAGTTTCTCCGAACAGAATTGGAAACCCATGGATCGCGAGCGACCCCCCGGCAACCACTCGGATCAACGGCTCGGTGATCGGTGCGAACACGCGGTAGATACCACCAAGTGCCGGCATCAGCAGACGTGGTTGTTCCATGACGGCCCTCTTTGCTGTGCTTGTACCGTAGCATGCCCGGCTCGGACCATATCGCCAACGGACACTGTCCCGGCTAGATTGTGGCAGTGCAAGCCGGGGTCAATCCGTGAAACTCTATTCCTATTTTCGCTCCTCCGCCGCCTATCGGGTCCGCATAGCGCTTAATCTTAAAGGTCTCCCATATGAGATGGTGCCCATCCATCTGACAAAGGATGGCGGGCGACAGCACACGCCGGAATTTCGTGCCGTTAACCCGCAGGCACGTGTGCCGGCGCTGGAGCTGTCGAGTGGCGAGGTGCTGACCCAATCATTGGCAATCATCGAATATCTCGACGACATTCATCCCGAGCCACCGCTGCTGCCGGCTGCCGCGCTTGGCCGCGCCAAATCGCGGGCCATTGCACAAATGATCGCTTGCGATATTCACCCACTCAACAATCTCATCGCGTTGCAGTACCTGAGGCGCCAACTCAAACATGAGCAACCCGAAATTGACGCCTGGTATCACCACTGGATCATCGAGGGCTTTACCGCACTGGAAACTATGCTCGCGCCCGGGCCCTATGCCTGCGGGACCCATGTAACGCTCGCCGACATTTGTTTGGTGCCGCAGGTGGCAAATGCTCGACGGCTCAAAGTGCCCCTCGACAAATTCCCTAGAATCACAGGGGTAGATGCAGCCTGCATGAAGCTTCCAGCCTTCGACAAGGCAAGGCCCGAGAACCAGCCGGATGCCGAATGACGGCAGTTCGGTCGTCTGCTAGACAACCGCGCCACTTCCTTTTCCTTTTTCGCCGACGGACAGCACGTGATCGACAGCAAAATTGCACGCGTCGTCCTCTGGATGGTCGGCGCATTGCTCTCGTTTTCGGTGATGGCGGTCTCAATCCGCGAGCTGTCCCGCGCGGGGTTGAGCATTTTCGAAATCCTTGCAATTCGCAGTGGCGTTGCGCTGCTGGTCCTTTTTGTCCTGTTGGGAGTGCGCCCCGATTTGCGCATTCATGCACGACCGCGGCGCATGCGGCTGAACTTTTTCCGCAACACCGTACACTATGCGTCGCAGTACTCTTGGGCGCTTA
Source organism: Hyphomicrobiales bacterium (assembly GCA_027307405.1). GTDB lineage: Bacteria > Pseudomonadota > Alphaproteobacteria > Rhizobiales > Xanthobacteraceae > Pseudolabrys. Next base: position 10,292 of record DAHUXA010000098.1, read on the forward strand.
GTCTCACCATGCTGCCCCTTGCCACGGTTTTCGCGCTCGAATTCACAATGCCGGCGTGGACCGCGCTGCTCGCAGTCTGGTTTTTACACGAACGCATGACTCCGAGTCGTCTCGGAGTCGTTGTGCTCGGGTTGATCGGCGTGCTCGTGATCCTGCGGCCGGGTATCGCAGGCTTCAATCCGGCAGCAATCTTGGTGCTGATGGCGGCATTCGGCTACGCCATCACAATGATTACCACTAAACAGCTGACAATGACCGAGACTACCTTCGGCATTGTGTTCTGGATGGCGGTGATCCAGTTTCCGCTCTCTCTCATCGGTAGTGACCTGACTGTGTTTTTGCACTTCGACACACGTCAAATTTTGCCCGCGATTGGCGTCGGCACGGCAGGGCTCACGTCACATTATTGTCTAAGCAATGCATTCCGCTCCGGAGATGCCACGTTGGTAGTGCCACTGGATTTCATGCGTATTCCGCTTATCGCTGTGGTCGGTTGGGCATTTTACGGTGAGCGACTCGACGTTTTCGTGCTACTGGGCGCCCTGATCATCGTTTCCGGTGTCCTTTGGAACCTGCGTTCTGAAGTCGCACGCGCGCAATGACAACAAGGCTCGCCCCACCGTGATTTCCGGACTAGAGTGCCCGCGCATGAGGGGATCGTCCCGCAGATTCGCAGCCGCGTTCGTCGCGACGCTATCCTGGCTTGCTGCGGCAAACGCCCAGTCGGCCAATCCTGCCTGCCAGCGGCTTGAAGCTCAACTGGCAAGTCTCGATCGGGGCAACGCCGATCCGGCACGCGCCGAGCAAATTCGCCGCACAGAAGAAACGGTCAACCGCCAGCAATTCGAAGTCGATCGACTGGTTGCGCAATCGCGCCGCATGGGCTGCGAAACCTCTGGTTTCTTCTCGATCTTCAGCAATCCACCACGGCAGTGCGGTGGGCTCAACCGGCAGATCGATCAGCAGCGCAACGCGCTCGAGCGCATGCGGAGCGATCTCGAGCGACTCAATGGCGGTACCACCGAGCGTGCCGCCCAACGCCGAGGCGTGCTCATCGCTCTGGGCGACAATGGATGCGGTCCGCAATATCGCGCCGCGGCCCTCGCCGGTCAGCAGGGTGGTTTCTGGGACCGCTTGTTTGGCGACAATGGCGGCGGCAGCGTGTTGTCAACGCCGCTCGGTCCAATGGGCGGGACCTTCCGAACCGTCTGCGTGCGCACATGCGACGGTTTTTATTTCCCGATTTCCTACTCAACCTCGCCCGATCGTTTCCGCGACGACGAACAGACGTGTCAGCGCATGTGTCCCGCTGCCGAGGTTTCGCTCTACACTTATCACAATCCTGGCGAGGAAATGGCGCAGGCAGTGTCGCTCAATGGCCGGCTATACACCGAGTTGCCGAACGCGTTCCAGTACCGGAAAGCCATGAGTCCTGAATGTAGCTGTCGCCGGCCGGGCGAAAGCTGGGCGCAAACGCTCAAGACCATTGGCCCCGACGATACGATCGCGCCTGGTGACGTCGTCGTCACGGAGCAGAATTCCAAGCAACTGTCGCAACCGCGTATCGGGGCCGATGGCAAGCCAATCCGGCCCTACCAACAGGCGCCAGCAGCAACAACGCCGCCAGCGGCTCCAGCGCCAACTGCGGAGTCGCCCGGTCAGACCGATCCTACCAAACGCAGTGTGCGCACGGTCGGCCCCACATTCCTGCCCACTCGATAGCAACGGCTAAACGTCAGAAGTCGAAAGCTTCTGACTTTGCCGGCTTGCCTGTGATCAAAGAAACGTCGGGTGCCGGCATCGGCGTGCCGGGATCTCGGAAACGATTGGTAATGGGATATCGGCGGTCGCGACCGAAATTCTTGAGTGTTACCTTAACGCCGGGCGCGGCCTGGCGACGCTTGTACTCGGCGATGTTGATCATACGCTCAACTCGCATCACGGTATCGCGGTCGAAGCCTGCGTCGACGATCGCGGATATCGGCTCTTCGCGTTCAACCAGCCGCTCCAAGATCGGATCAAGCACGGCATACGCCGGCAATGAATCTTCATCCTTCTGATTTTCACGCAATTCCGCGGTCGGCGGCCGCGTAATAATGTTCTCCGGAATCACGCTTCCGTCAGGCCCTTTGGCGCCCTCAGGCTTCCAGCCATTGCGCAGGCGGGCCAGGCGAAACACCTCCGTTTTGTAAAGGTCCTTGATCGGATTGAAGCCGCCGTTCATGTCGCCATAGAGCGTTGCATAGCCGACTGACATTTCCGATTTGTTGCCGGTCGTTACCACCATTAGGTTGAACTTGTTGGAGATCGCCATGAGAATGGTGCCGCGCGCCCGCGCTTGCAGATTTTCCTCCGTGACGTCACGCGGCGTCCCGGAAAAAACAGGAGTAAGGGCTGTTTCGAACCCCTCCACTGCGGACGCGATCGGCAACGTCTCATAGCGCACGCCGAGCGTCTTGGCGCAGGCGGCGGCATCGTCAAGCGACTCCTGCGAGGTGAACTTGTAAGGCAACATGATGCAGCGTACGCGTTCCGCGCCCAGCGCATCGACCGCCATCACCGCGCACAACGCGGAATCGATACCGCCCGACAGGCCCAGCACTACGCCGGGGAACCCGTTTTTGTTGACGTAGTCTCGCAGGCCCAACATGCACGCGGTATAATCGGCTCTATCCGCTTCCACGCTCGCGACTACTGGTCCATTTTCACAGCGCCATGTAGCGTTGCGGCGAACCCAATGCGTGGTCACGATCGTTTCTTGGAATGCAGCGAGTTGGAATGCCAGTGAGCAGTCCGCATGCAGTCCGAATGATACGCCGTCAAACACCAACTCGTCCTGACCGCCAACCTGATTGACGTAGACTGTTGGCAACCCCTGTTCGGTTACGCGTGCGACCGCAATGTTGAGACGCACATCGCCTTTCTGACGCCAGTAAGGCGAGCCGTTCGGTACCACAAGCAGTTCGGCGCCGGTTTCGGCAAGACATTCGACAATCTCAGTACCCCAAATATCCTCGCAGATCGGGACACCCAGACGCACGCCGCGGAAATTTACCGGTCCCGGCATCGGTCCCGGCACGAAGACGCGTTTTTCGTCGAAAACACCGTAGTTCGGCAGATCGACTTTGTAGCGCAACGCCGTAACGGCACCGCCGTCAAGCAGCGCGACTGCGTTGTAGAGCTTGCCGCTGTCGAGCCATGGCGTGCCAAGCAGCAAGGCCGGACCCGCAGATGCCGTTTCCCGTGCGAGCGTTTCAACCGCCGAGCGGCACGCAATCTGGAACGCCGGCTTGAGCACCAAATCCTCGGGCGGATAACCAGCGATGAACAGCTCCGGAAAGACGACCAAGTCGGCGCCCTGCGCGGCCGCGGCCGCACGTGCGCGTTTTGCCTTCTCGACATTGCCGGCGATATCGCCAACGGTCGAATTGATCTGCGCTACGGCAATGGCCAGTTTTTCAGCGGGACGAGCGCTCATAGCAAAGCTCTACCGCCTCGGCGTCCCCGCCGGCAATGGGGTGCTTGCATCGCTGACCCGCTAACAGGAATACCGCGCTAGAATTACCAATAGCCCATTCGCGTGGCCTATTTCGACGCCGTTCGTAGTCCGGCGCCGCCACCGCTCAGAGGCACAGTGCCGGCCGGCTTCAGATTGCGTCCAGTGAAGGTAAAGACTTGCAGGTTTTTCTCAACCATGCACTCGATCACCACGGTCTTGTTATTTTTGCT
>DAHUXA010000099.1 GCA_027307405.1 Hyphomicrobiales bacterium
TGATCCCCTTGACCGTCAGCGGATGCCACCAGACATGAATAAGCACGAGGATATCGCGAAAGCACTCAAGATCCGCCTTTCTGAACTGACGAGTCGCGTTGCGGAGATCGACAGCGAACTCCGCAAACCGCTGTCTGCTGATTCCGAAGACCGGGCAACTGACCTCGAAAATCAGGACGCGCTCGAAGGCATAGAGATTACTGAAATTCGGGAAATCCGACAGATTGGCGAGGCGCTAAAGCGGATCGCCGAAGGTACCTACGGTATCTGCTCTCAATGCGGCGGAGATATTGACCCCAAACGCTTAAAGGCACTGCCGACTGCAACTAGGTGTATTTCGTGCGCTGCGTGATTTGAGGGCTTAAAGCAATCGGCCTCATCGTCCCGCCCTTGCTGTTGGCCTGCGCGCCGACGATCCGCTATTGGCACAAAGCGGACATTAAGCTCACCATTCGGAATGTCTGCTTTGGGGCAAAGCAGACATCGCAATGAATGGATGCCATGACTGCTTTGACCCATACCAGACTTCGCAAAGCCGACGCGTTGACCAGGAACGGCCATTCGGCGACGCTGCATAAGATGATGCCGTCAACCGCGAAACTTGCTCCCATCCCGATCGTCGATGTTCGGGAAGGGGGGCCCGTTCGCCACGCCACCGAAGGCCGCGCGCGTGCGCGTGCGCTCCGCGAAAAATGCGTTGATTGGTTGCCGCGCGTCGCGGCGGGCCTGCTGCCGGCCATGGATGCAGTGACTCGCCGATGGCTCCTGCGATCGGGTTCGCCTTATGCAGCGGAGGTCCACGCCATCGCGGCCGAACTCGGCTTTCCCGGTATCTGGTTTCTCAACGGCTGCTATCAGTGGGGTTGCACCGCGCTCGCCTGCGAACAAGGCGGCGCGCCGTGGCTTGTACGGACCCTTGATTGGCCATTTCCGGGTCTCGGCAGTCACTTGGAAGTGGCGCGAATGCGCGGCGCCTCCGGCGATTTCGACAACGTGACGTGGCCGGGCTATGTCGGAGTCTTGACGGCGTCGGCGCCAGGACGTTTTGCCGCCTGCATCAACCAAGCTCCGATGTTACGGCGCACCCGGCGGCCCTGGCTTCGACCCTACGACATTGCCCTGAATGCGCGGCAGACGTGGGGGGTCCATTCAATTCCGCCCGACCATCTGCTGCGCGAGGTGTTTGAAACCTGCAAGACCTTCGACGAAGCGAACCATCGCCTGGAGACAACGCCGATCGCCCGTCCGGTAATCTACATATTAGTCGGCTGCTATCATGGTGAGCGGTGCGTAATCGAGCGCACGCAAGACGGCTTCGCCACTCGCGACCACGATACCGGAGCCGCAAACGACTGGTTGCAAAGCCGGCCGCCTTGGGAAGCGCGCGTGGGCGCTGAAGTCCTTTTCATACGTACCTTCGACGAAGCCGCCGAGAACAGTCGCACGAGACGCGATCACCTTGCTGCGTCGCCCGGTCCTTTTGTGGGAGAATTCGGGTGGGTATCGCCGCCGGTACTCAATTCCCAGACCCGGCTTGCAGTCGAGATGTGTCCTGCGACCGGCGTCCTCCGGGCGATCGGCTACGAACAGGCCGAAGGCCAGGAACTGCCGGAGCCGGTGACATTGATCTGCGAACTGGCGGCAGTCGCCTGAAGCGCGCCGCTGCGCGGACGAAGTTATCGAATGAATGGCGGAATGTCCGCAATTGGCACATAGCGGACATCGGCAATCCCGGCCCGGCGCTTTGTCACCCATACGGGGGCGGCGGCAGGCCTTTGACGAGCTGGCTCAGCGACTCGACGTCTAGCTCGTGGAGGATTTCGCTCAGTTCCTTGTGGCCGGGTTGTCCGGGCGCAAAGCCCTGCCCATAAGTCTGCCGCAGGGTCGAAATTAGCGTGTTGCCGTGCTTTTTGCTGATTTCGCCGTTCTTGTCGCGGTGTCGATTATCGAGGCCGGGCTCTTTCATTGGAATTGGCTTCCCCTAATCCGCCACGGACAGGGCGCTGACCACAGCGTAGGTTGCGCCGTGGAGAAATAAAGCCACTATGGAGTATGCCAGTTTGGCGAAGACCACCGAGCAGACAACGAAGCCAATTACGGAAAGGCCTGCCGTGACAATTTCCCTCGGTGATAGCGATTCTTCAGGGACCGATTTCATGGATCCCTCCTGTTTTTTTGAATGCTAGGCGATCACCTCGGCGATTAGCATTGACTCAGATCAATTGGCGTCCGCCGCCGACGGCGAGTTGGCGCCGCCGGCAGAGAGTCAGCTCTTGTCGTTTTCGGCTTTACCGCCGTATTCCTTGCCCGGCCGATACTTGGTCTCGGGCTTGAGCTCTTTTCGGCGCAGCTTTTCGCTGATCCGGCCATTGTCGAGATAACGGCCCTGCGCCGCGCGCTTCGCCGCCTCGTCCCATTGCGGCAGCCAGTCGCCGAGCGAATAGCCGAACCATGGCGACTGCGGGTGCAGCGAGCCGAGGTCGAGCTCCTCCCATATTGCCTTGGCGCGTTCCATATATTCCTTTTTCGGCAATGCCAGCGGTGGCATGTCTTCTTTCATGGTCGCGTCCATCAGTAGGGTCGAATCCTCCTCCTGATCGTGCTCGCGTTTTGGCCCGTGACCCTGACCGCGATGCGGGACAATCTGCACGTCCTTGACCGGGTTCATGCGATAGGCCATCGCCCACAACAGCGCGTTGGCATTGCCGACGTCGATATCTTCGCTGACGGCGATGCAGATCTTGCCGCAATCCCCCTTGAAGAAGGCCGCGCCGTGAAGCGCGCGCCACACTTCGGTGCGCGAGGTGCCCTTTTCTAGGGTGACCACCGTGACGCGCAGCAATCCGGTCAAAGGCTCATGCAGCGCAACCTTCTTGACACCGCGGATACCGAGCGTGTTGCGCAGGTGCGAGGTGAATAGTGGCTCGTAGGCGACGCGCTTGATCACGCTCGATTCGCTGGGCGCCACTTGGCTGATATAGGACGGAATGATCGGGTTCTTGCGGTGGGTGATCGCGGTCACACGCATTGGCATGTTGAACTCTTCGAGTGCGACGTGGCCGTGCGATTCGCCGAACGGCCCCTCCGGCTCGAGATATTCGGTGTCGATCAGGCCCTCGATGACGAGTTCTGATTCGGCCGGGATCATGAGATCGATTGTGCGTGCGCGTACGATATTAATGGGCCCTCCGGCGAGGCCGCCGGCCACCGTCATCTCGTCGACACCGATCGGCAATTTTTGGGGTCCCATGAAAGCGACGTAAGGCGGGCAGCCGAGTATGATGGCGCAGGGCATCGGCTCGCGACGCTTCTGGTACTTTAGATAATGCTGGTAGCCACCGGCGCCGCCGACGCGCGTCGCCATGCGCACGACTAGCCGATCCGGCGCCTTCAGCGCAGCGCGATAGGTGCCCATGTTCTGCACCCCGGTCTCCGGATCGCGCGTGATGACGTTGGTCGCGGTTAAGGTCGGCGCGCTGTCGAAGCCGGGCGTCGAGATCGGAATCGGTAGCCGGTCAAGGCCGCTGCCCTCGGCTTTGAGCGCCTCGCCTTCAATGACCACCTCGTGGCAGACCGCCTCATTGACGAGCCGCGGCTCGACCGGATGGGCGATCGCGTGATCCCATTTTGCCTGAATCTCGGATATCGGCGCCTGCATGCCGATGCTGTAGATATCCGGATTGGCGGCAATCGCGCCGACCACGACGGGAACGTCGTAGTGACGGCCGAGCGCGTCGGTGATGTTTGTGAACAGGAAGGCCTTGCGCTGGGCCTCGTCGATGCCGCCAACGAACTGCCAGCGCACCAGCGGATGCAATTCCGCATCCTTGTCGATTTGTCGGTCGATGCGGCGCAACAGGCCGCGCGCCTCTAGAGCGGCGAGGTGCTCGTGCAAATCCGGATAACTGCGCGGCGCTGCTGTCATTCCTCACTCCTTCCGCCGATTGGGCGTACGCGGCGATCATGGTCGACCGCTCTCGGCATTTCAATGCCAGTGTCGGCGGACTTGCTGAACGCAGGCGAGTTTAAATTAAAAAACTCACCCCAGAAGATTCGGTAACCAGGTCGCAATTGCCGGAAATGCAATGATGATGAACAGAAGCGCGATGCTCATTGCGATGTAGGGTACAACCGCTTGAAAAATGTGTGCCATCGTCACTTGTGGCGGGGCGACCCCCTTCATCGTCATCAACAGGAGCCCGTGGGGCGGCAGCAGCAGTCCGAGCTGCATGCATATCAAATAGAGCACCCCGAACCAGATCAGATCGATTTCCAGCCGCTGAACGATCGGCATAAATACCGGCAACGTGATCAGCATCATGCTGACCTGGTCCACGAAAATTCCGAGGAAAATCAACAGCAACATCATCCCGGCAAGAATGGCTAAGGTCGAAAGTCCCTGGCCAAGAATGGCAGTGACGATGCCCTGCGTTGCTCCGGAAAAACTCAGGATCTGCGAGAACGTAATGGCGCCGAGGATGATAAACAGAATCATGCCGGAGATTGCCACCGTGCCGCGCAAGGCACGCATTAGGTTCTGAAAGCTGAGCGCGCGATAGCCGGCCGCCAACGCCATGGTCGCAAGCGCACCCAATGCCGCCGATTCCGTGGGCGTTGCGATTCCCGCTGACATCGCGCCGATCACGACAATGAAGATCGAGGCAAGTGGCAAGACATAGAAGAAGAGCAGCTCGTATCGGGCCCACCCTGTTTTGCTTTCGATCGGCATTGCCGGAGCAAGATCGGGTCGCGTGATTACCCGAACGACGATGTAGCCGACAAAAGCGACACTCAATATCAGGCCGGGGACGACGCCGCCGATCAACAGCTTGGAGATCGAAATTCCCGAAAGGCTGCCGAGCAGGACGGTGAGCGCAGATGGCGGAATGAGCATGTCGACTGCGCCAATCGCCATGATCGGTCCGGTTGCCAGAACCGGATTGTAGCCGCGTGAAAGCATTACCGGCAGCATCAGCGAACCGAGCATCGCCGTCGTTGCAATTGTTGATCCTGATATCGCGGAGAAAATCGTTCCTGCGACGACCGCGACGACGGCAAGACGGCCGGGGACCTGGCGGATCAGTCGTTCCACACCGTCGATGACCTTCAGTGCAAGACCTGTGTGAAAAAGCACCTCGCCCATCAGAATAAAAAGCGGAATCGGCGTCAGCGAGAAATTGATGGCGGCGGCGACGCTGTTGCGAGCAACCTGGTGCAGGCCGGCATCGCCGCCGAGAAACAGAACCGCACCGATCAAGTTGATCGCGATGAACGAAATCGCCACCGGCATGCCTACAAACAATAGGACAGTCGAGCCTCCGAGGAGCAGCAGCGAGGCCATCTGCCAGGACATGATCACAATGGTCTCCTGTACGCCGTCTTTTCAAGCCGCCGAGACCGCATCATCCCGCAAGCCAATTTCGGTCGTCGATAGGCGATACATGCGGAAAACGAACTCGATGCTTAGGAGAGCGAATCCGAGCGGAAGCGGTGCAAGCGTCCACCACTCGGGCGTGACCAGTGTTTTGATGTTGATCGAGCCCGCGCTGTAACTCGCGGCCGTGATAAGCAATCCGTACCAAACGAAATAGAGACAGCAGAAAAAGCCGACGATATCGCCGGCCCATTCCAGCAACCAGGCCACACGAACGGGTAGGGTGCGCAGGATGATGTCGACGCGAATATGCTGACCTTGACGAAGTAGCCAGGGCGCGGCCAGTAACGTCATCAAATACAGGATGTCCTCGGAGAGTTCACTACTCACCGGGATGCCACCACCGCCGATGTTGCGTGACACAACATCGGCACCGATCATGATGGTCATGATGAACAGCAAGAGACACGCTGCAAGAACGAGTGTGTCCAGCAGGCGTCCATACCAGCCGGACAGTCGCTCCATACCGGGGCGCATCTGAACGTGGCGACGGTTCTATTTCTTCGAGAAAAATTCCCTGATCTTTGGACCGTGTTCGGGGCTTTGCTTGATGATGCCGTCCCACCCGGCTTGATAGGCTTTCGTCCGGTAGGCTTCAGCTGCCGCGCCATCGAATTTGATAGTTTGGATGCCGGCATCGGCCTGCCGTTTCGTGTCTTTTGCGTTCTCCGCGTCGAATTCGGCAATCGCTTCCGCTTCCCCGCGCTCGGCGGCCTTGCGCAACACGGCCCTCTGAGCATCGGACAATTTGTCCCAGGTGGTCTTGTTCACGAGTACCGAAACTTCGGCGGTATAAAATCCAGGATCGACGCGATATTTTGTCTTCTCATGCCAGCCGAGATCGAAAATCCCGGTGATCGGCCAGCCATATCCGTCGACGACGCCGCGCTCAAGCGATGTATAGACTTCGCCTGGCGGAGTTTGCACGACCGTGGCGCCGAGCGCCTGGAAGAAGTCGCGATAGACTGGTGTGATGCGAATCTTCAAGCCGGTCAGGTCGGGAGCTGAAATTGGCTTGTTCAGGTAAAGATGAAACGGATTGTTATCGACCAGCCGTGCGAGAAAAATGGCGTTCATTTTTTCGGCATAGAGCTTGGCCATATAGTCGTAGCCGCCATTTTTACGAAGCTCCGACATCGGGCGTTCGGTGAGCTTCCAGGCGTCGGATTCCGGCATGACGTTGGTGGTGAAAGCACCGGTCGTGTTTGCGATGTCGACTACGCCAGTCTTGAGTGCGTTGCCGACTTCGAAAGGCGGCATTGCCTTTGGCCCACCGATATAATTGATCTGAACGAGCCCTTTGCCATCTGCATTCACCCGTTCGATGAATTTTTCAAAGCCACGCGAGTAAGTCGTTTTCTCGGCAAACGCCGTCACGGCGCGAAGGGTGACTTCTTGGGCGAAACTCGACGAGCAAAAAAAAGTTGCTGCGAATAATCCGAGCGCAAATTTCTTGTACATGATGACGATCCTCCCCCGCCGAGATAGCGCTCGGTCATTTGTTGTGGATTTACTATATTGTTATGAGTAGGTTGGAGAGTCAAACAACGTGCGGCCACCAGCTTTGAGCAATAATTCGACAGTCGCTGCAGTCCTGGCGAAGGATCTCGCGACGCTTGGGGCGCGTCGCTGTTTCGGCTTGCTTGGCACCGCCAATTTCAAGATTTCGCACGGACTGGTCGAAGCCGGCATTGAACTCATTTCCGCGCGTCACGAGGGCAACGCCGCCAGCATGGCGGATGCCTATGCCAAGGCGACCGGGGAGCTGACGCTTGTCAGTGTGCACTCCGGACCCGGTCTCACCAACGCGATCACCGGGATCGGAGAAGCCGCAAAAAGCCGCACACCTCTTCTGATCCTTGCTGGAGACGTGCCGACCGGCAATGTCAAATCGAATTTTTATATGGAGCAGGCCGAGCTTGTGCGCTCGGTTGGTGCCGTTTCCGAACGCACTTACACCCCGCAATCGGCCCGAAGCGATCTGTTGCGTGCGGTGACGCGCGCCTTGCACGATCGTCTGACCGTTGTGCTGAGTTTGCCACTCGATGTGCAGGACGCAAAAACCGGCGGCAGTAATCCGCCGCTCGAATTGAGTCCAATGCCGGGACGCTTGCAGCCGAATCCCGATGATATCCGCCGGCTTGCTGAAGCAGTGGGGCGTGCAACGCGACCACTTGTTCTCGCGGGACGTGGTGCCGTTCTGTCTGAAGCCGAAGGATCCTTGATCACGCTGGCTGACAACATCGGAGCGTTGCTTGCTACATCGATTTGCGGACACGGCCTGTTTGCAGACAATCAATGGTCGCTTGGCATCAGCGGGGGCTTTTCCTCACCGGCCGCAGATGAGCTGATTTCCGAAAGCGATCTCATCCTCGGTTTTGGCGTGAGTTTTACGCAATGGACGACCAAGAAGGGCAAGCTGATTGGACCGGGCGCAACAGTCGCCCAGATTGATATTGAGGCACCAAAGTTGGGCTATCAGATGCCGGTGCAATACGCCCTGCTTGGTGATGCAAAAGCGATTGCCGAGGCGCTGTTGGCGGAGCTCGGCCTGCGAAAGGCGTCGAGCGCAGGATCGGGCCGCCGCAACGATGTTACACGCGAGCGCATTCGTTCGGGCGACAACCATCACAGTCCCCATCCGGATGAATCGGACGCGCGCTACATCGATCCTCGCACACTGAGCAAGGCGGTGGACGAGATCCTGCCAAAGGATCGCGTTGTTGCTTCGGATTCCGGACATTTCTGCGGATGGGTTCCGCGCTACCTTCGGGTCCCCAGTCCGAAAGCGTCATGTCTCAGTCATTCATTTCAATCGGTTGGTCTTGGCTTGGCATCCGCGATTGGTCTTGCCATCGCAAATCCAGGCAAGCTTGCCGTGCTGGGTGCGGGCGACGGTGGGTTCATGATGTCCATCGCGGATCTTGAAACTGCAATTCGTCTCAAGCTACGAATGTGTATCCTCGTGTACAACGACAGCTCATATGCTGCTGAAGTGCACTTCTTCCGGCGTCAGGGCTACTCTGTCGATATCGTGCAATTTCCTGAAACCGATTTCGCGGCTATTGCACGAGGTTATGGCGCACGGGCGGCGACAGTACGGACCGTTGCCGATTTGAATTCTGTGCGGGCCTGGGTCAAAGACGGGGCACCCGGCGTTTTTCTGATCGACGCGAAGATCAATCCGGATCTGGAAGCCGATTGGCACGCCGAGCATTTTCCATAGAGTGTGCTCGCCATACGTCGTATGTAACTCCTCGTCCGGGCGATTGCTGCGGAGCAGGAATACCGCAGTTGGCCTTGCTTCGCGCCGCGCTGTCAGCCAAAAGGCGCGGCATGCTCATCATCGACGATCTCACTGTCCGTATTGCCGGCCGGACGCTGCTGAAAGGGGCCTCCGCGCGCGTTCCGACCGGCGCGCGGGTCGGGCTGGTCGGCCGCAACGGGACCGGTAAGACGACGTTGTTCGGCGTCATCGCCGGCGATACCTCGGCCGAGCAGGGCCACGTCGAGATACCGCCGCGCTGGCGCATTGGAAGGCTCGCGCAGGAAGCGCCAAACGGACCGGACAGCTTGCTTGAGGTCGTCCTGAAGGCGCATAGCGAGCGCACGGCGCTATTGGCGGAAGCGGAGACCGCACAGGACCCGCATCGCATTGCGGAAATCCAGACTCGGCTCGCCGATATCGGCGCGCACGCGGCACCTGCCCGCGCAGCGTCTATCCTCGCCGGCCTTGGCTTCTCAGCCAGCGACCAGCAGCGGCCCTGTGCGGAGTTTTCCGGCGGATGGCGCATGCGCGTGGCGCTCGCCGCAACGCTGTTCGCGGAGCCCGATCTGTTGCTGCTCGACGAACCGACCAACTATCTCGATCTCGAAGGCACCCTTTGGCTGCAAGACCATCTCGCTCACTATCCGGCGACGTTGATCGTCATCAGCCACGACCGTGATCTTCTCGACAATGCGGTCGGCCATATCCTGTCGCTCGAAAGCGGCAAGCTGCAAATCTATCGCGGTGGTTATTCAGCCTTCGAACGTCAGCGTCGCGAGCGCATGCTGCTCGACCAGAAAATGATCAAGAAGCAGGAGGCGAAGCGCAAGCACATGCAGGCCTTCGTCGACCGATTCCGCGCCAAAGCAACCAAGGCGCGGCAGGCTCAATCGCGCCTGAAGATGCTTGCGAAACTCGAACCGATCGCTGCGCTCGTCACCGAGTACGTGCGGCCGATTCACATACCTGCACCGGACAAGCAGTTGTCACCCCCGATCATCGCTACCGACGAAGTTGATGTCGGCTATGAGCCAGGACATCCAGTGCTATCGGGCCTGTCGCTTCGGATCGACAACGACGACCGTATCGCGCTACTCGGAGCCAACGGCAACGGCAAGTCCACGCTGGTCAAGTTGCTGGCCGAACGGCTGTCGCCCGAGCACGGCACCGTCACACGCGCCGCCAATCTCAGGGTCGCTTACTTTGCTCAGCACCAACTCGACGAGCTTGAGCCGGGTGCGAGTCCATATGATCACGTGCGTCGGCTCATGCCGGACGCACCGGAAGCAAAGGTGCGTGCGCGTGTTGGAGCTATCGGTTTTTCGGGACTTGCTGGCAATACGAAGGTTGAGAAACTGTCGGGCGGCGAGAAGGCGCGGCTGTTGCTCGGACTCGCCACCTTCAGTGCGCCGCATCTCGTGATCCTCGACGAGCCGACCAACCATCTCGACATCGACAGCCGTGCGGCGCTGATCGAGGCACTTAACGACTTTCCCGGCGCGGTGATGCTGGTCTCGCATGATCGTTATTTGCTGGAGGCGTGCGCGGACCGACTCTGGCTGGTACAAGGTGGCACGGTGAAGCCGTTTGACGGCGATCTCGACGATTATAGGCGCTGCGTGCTCAGCGATTCCGAAACCGACGCGGAGCACGCGGCGAAGTCTGTGCCACGGCCAGCGCCTGTTGCCGCGCGCCGTGCTGCTGCCGACAAGCGTGCCGCGACAGCGCCCTTACGTAAACGCGTGACCAAAGCTGAAACCGAGCTCGCGCAGCTCACCCGACAACTGCACAAGCTTGACGTAACGCTTGCCGACGGGGACCTGTTCTCGCGTGACCCGGCGCGGGCGGCGGAACTATCAAAGACGCGCGCCAATGTCGTCGATGCAATCGCCAAAGCGGAAGAAGAATGGCTCGCTGCCAGCGCAGCGCTGCAAACGGCGTGAGCTGTTATCTACTGGTTGGTTGCGCGCGCCAGCAATTCATAAACTTTGCGGCGAGTGCAATATGGGGCTCAACAACCGCGAAGCATCCGAAAGAAGCAAAAAGGGGCAATAGCCCTGTCTGATTCAAGTCAAAGACTTTCCGGCGCACTTCCTTTTTTATTTTTACAGTGTTGGGGAGGCTTGTTGCGTGAGGAGCTTCAGTCTCTGCGACACGGAAATTGAGGGGACGCTTTGCGTGCTCGCGTTGCCGGAAGGCGTCCCCTGATCCTCTCAAGCACCCTCATCGTGATGAGGCCCAAAATGCAACAAATCGAAATCCAAGAATACGCCCAACAGTTGTTAGAAACGCATGGCGATAAAGCCCTTGTCGTGGCCGCCAAAAAGGCTTGCTCATTCGAAGGAAAGGGAAATAGCGAAGAGGCTGATACGTGGAGGCATATCGAAGCAGCTCTCAAGTTAATGCGAGGGCCAACAGAAAGCTGAGGTAAATGACGGGCGATTCGTGACGTTAAGCGGATCTTTCTGATCGGCATCCTCGGCAATGTCTGCTTTACTCCAAAAGCAGGCAGCCGCGTTTATCTATAATTTCAGATTTCGACGGACGCTCCTCCGCCGACCGCAGGGCTGCCGTTGATTTCCGGTCGCGCAAAAAGGGGCCGCTGCGTGTGGCAAACACAGCGGCCCCTCTCGACGGTTCGCCGAAATAGGGGACCAACCCTTTGAGCGTCCGGCGTCTCGCGTGGGTAAGGTGGTCCGATCCAATAAGTTTGGCTGTGCGACAGATCACAGGTGTTGCTGAATTGCGCCTTTTTGTGATGGCCGACACACCTGCAAAATCCGCTTCCCTTAGTTTAAGGCTGCTGAAATGAAACTCGCTTTTTGCGAGGTTGTTCGCGTATTTGTCGGTGCTGAATCCTCGCGCAAAGCGAGAAATACCAACAATATCTGAGGAAACGCAAGAACAGGCGGAACGCGCTTCCACCGATGCTGACAGAGCCGCCTGGGCTCTTAATTGCAAGGAGGTGGCTCAACCTCCGGCCCCTGTTCGACGATCCTGCAGAACTCACTCATCCGAGAGCGTCGGTCGAGAGACCTTTGGCGGGACGCTTACATCGACTTCGTCGACTGCGCCATAACGGCATGTTTGTTTGAGGCCAGCAAACGGAATTTTCTGCTCTTAATTCGGTGGATATCAGATGTCCCGCCGCAATGCGCCCCAATGCCGCCTCAGTCGCATGAGGCAATCGAGTTCGCCAGGGAGCATCAACGTACCTGTTGCGTTGTAGGGGGTATTAGAATGACAGTCGTTAGACCCGAGTGGCTTGTCCCGAACAAGCCCGGTCCAGAGATATACGCTCCTGCGAACCGGCGTGCGCCGGAAAGACAGAGCGATGCCGATCACATCGGGTTCCTGCGCCGGCAGCGCAATGAATCAGAACCGGGCAACGATCTGGTCGCGGAAAGACCGAGCGAGTTAGTCCGGCGCGTCTCAGGCGCGTCATTGGAGGAAATTGATCGGGTCATTCGCGAACTGGAAGGCGTACGCGAAATGCTGCGCATCGAGGGTGAACGGGTGAGCCGCGAAGTCGCCAGTTTCGCCACGCTGAATCATTCAGCCACGACTGCGATGAAGGTGATTGCCGACAGCCTCAAACAATGGAAAGAGACGCCGCTGCGGTCGTAGCATCCGGCGGTGGTTTGCTCGGCGGTAAAATCGCACAGCAGTGCTTGCCCATCATTTGATATGCTCGCGCCCGCTCGGGGGCGGGAGCGGGGCAACATGAGTTAGTAAAATGTCAGAGCGTAAAGTAAGGCCTTTCAGCGAAAGGTGCCGCGCCATTGCGGAGGAATGCCGGACAACGGCGAAGTCGTTTCGGAGTGATATAGCGCGCACTCAGATGCTTCAACTCGCAGACGACTATGACCGCAAGGCTCTTCTGGCAGAAGAAATCGAAGCCACCTTGCGGGCACCCCACGATGAAAGCCCTTCGCTGATTCCCGAGATAGCCGAGGCTTTTGTAAACCGGTTGAGAATCGCCACAGCTCAATCGGACTAGCGGGGTAACTGGTCCCTGGCGGTTGGCGGGGCCGCGCCGCCACGCTTAAGCGAACAATTTCGACATTCGCAATCGATCGGCGTTTCCTTTTTCGAAACGCGCAGAAGAACGGCCTGAAGTCGCAAGAAACGGGCTTTGATCCACGGTCAATCGCCCTCTCAAGCGATTTCCAGCCGATTCCGTCCGTCTTTTGACCACTCCTGTAATGCGCCAATCGGAATTTTTGAAGCAACGAGACGATGAACGTAAGGGTTTTTCCGATTTCCTCTTACGGCCAGTGAAAAGGCAGACGAGCATCCAACCTGTCCGGCTTGCCTACGCACGATGCCACGTGAGGAGGACCACATCCGTAGAAGAAAAGGCCGTGACCTAACTATCACATAAAGCCAATTACCAGCGCATGGAGGTACCTATGAGTACGATTACGACCAAAGACGGCGTCGAGATCTTTTACAAGGACTGGGGCAAAGGTCAGCCCATCGTGTTCAGCCATGGTTGGCCGCTGTCGGCCGATGACTGGGACGCGCAGATGTTGTTTTTCCTCAAGCAGGGCTATCGCGTCATAGCTCATGACCGCCGAGGTCATGGCCGGTCCGCACAGGTGAGCGACGGTCACGACATGGATCACTATGCCGATGATCTGGCGGCGCTGACCGCGCATCTCGATCTGAAGAATGCGATTCACGTTGGCCATTCCACCGGCGGCGGCGAGGTTGCCCACTATCTGGGACGGCACGGTGAAAGCCGGGTAGCGAAGGCGGTTCTGATTGATGCGGTACCGCCAATTTTGGTGAAGACGCCAACCAATCCGGGTGGCCTGCCCATCGAGGTGTTCGACGGTCTGCGCAAGGCGCTCGCCGACAATCGGGCGCAATTCTATCTCGATTTCGCATCTGGTCCCTTTTATGGCTTCAACCGACCGGGCGTGAAGCCACTTCCCGGCGTCTATCAGAACTGGTGGCGCCAAGCCATG
The DNA here is from genome assembly GCA_027307405.1 of Hyphomicrobiales bacterium. Taxonomy (GTDB): domain Bacteria; phylum Pseudomonadota; class Alphaproteobacteria; order Rhizobiales; family Xanthobacteraceae; genus Pseudolabrys. The sequence goes on from DAHUXA010000099.1 coordinate 13,676, forward strand.
ATGGGCAGCGCCAAGGCGCATTACGACTGCATCAAGGCGTTCTCGGAGACCGACTTCACCGCCGACCTCAAGAAGATCACGGTGCCCGTCCTGGTCATGCACGGTGATGACGATCAGATCGTTCCCTACGCCGACTCCGCGCCATTGTCGGTCAAACTGCTAAAGAACGGGACGCTAAAGACCTACAAGGGCTTCCCGCACGGCTGCCCTACCACCCAGGC
>DAHUXA010000009.1 GCA_027307405.1 Hyphomicrobiales bacterium
GACGCACATACGCCGTCTCGTCGTCATACTGAATTGCCAGCGCGTGAACCGCGTGGGCCTCACCACAGACGAGGCAAGCGAAAGCCGCACCGCCGCGATCGGTCGGGCGGCCCGCGTCCAAAGCATCCGAGGCCGCGATAATGCGAGTCGTTGGCGGCAAACTCCGCTCGCGCCCCCTCGCAGGCCCGAAATCGGACACGGTGCGTCCCACCACCGACCGGCTGCGTGAGGCGCTGTTCAATATCCTCGCCCACGCCTACGCCGACCCGGTAACTGGCGCTCGCGTGCTCGACCTCTTTGCCGGCACCGGCGCGCTCGGCATCGAAGCCATATCTCGCGGCGCGGCGTACGCGCTGTTTGTGGATGAAGGCGTGGAGGCGCGCGCGCTGCTGCGCGACAACGTTGAGGCGCTTGGCCTCGGAGGCGTCACGCGAATTTTCCGGCGCGATGCAACCAAGCTTGGCCCGGCGCATCCGCTTGAGCCGTTTTCACTCGTATTTATCGATCCGCCCTACGGCAAGGGCCTGGCGGAAAAGGCGCTCTTTTCCGCACGCGAGGGAGGATGGCTTAAACCAGGTGCGCTGATCGTGGTGGAGGAAGCGGCCGACGTCGCCTTCAAGGTACCGGAAGGATTTTCGGAATTGGAACGCCGCCGCTACGACGACACAGAGTTCATCGTTATGCAGCTGAGCTAGTTCATCGGCGTCCGAACAGACGCTCGATGTCGGAAAGTTTCAATTCCACATAAGTCGGGCGACCGTGATTGCACTGACCGGAATTGGGCACGGCTTCCATCTCTCGTAGAAGCGCGTTCATTTCCTCCGGCTTGAGCCTGCGGCCCGCGCGAACCGACCCGTGGCAGGCCATCGTTGACGACACGTGTAGAAGACGGCGCTCCAACGGCAACGAGTCATCCCATTCCGCCATGTGCTCGGCGAGGTCAATGACCAATCCCCTCACGTCGACTTCGCCGAGTAATGATGGCGTTTCGCGCACTGCCACCGCGCCTGGACCGAACGTCTCGATGATGAGGCCAAAACGCGCGAGTTCGTCCGCGCGCGCAGCGAGTCGCCCAGCATCGGTCTCATCGAGTTCTACAATTTCCGGGATGAGCAGAATCTGTCGCATGACGCCGGTTTTTTCGATCGCGGCTTTCATACGCTCGTAGACAATCCGTTCGTGCGCGGCGTGCTGATCGACGATTACGAGTCCGTCGCGTGTTTGCGCAACGATGTAGGTCTCGTGCACCTGTGCGCGTGCTGCGCCGAGGGGCCGGTCGATCTGATCGGCAGCCGGCTCAAGACTTGCTATCGCGGCATCCGCGGCCGGTTCGCCGACATCAAAGGCAGTCTGTGCGGGCTCTGCCAAACCGACTGCAACGCCGCCACGAATCGGCGCCAATCCAGCCGGCCGCGCCGGCGATCGTCGCCAGTCATATGTCCCGCGACGCGGCGAGGCCGCCGGGCGAAATGTTGCGATGGTTGCACTGCCGCCGGTTGTCGACGCGCGCTGGCCTTCGCGCGTCAACGCTTCTTTTAGTGCATGCACGATCAGCCCGCGCACCAGTGCGCCGTCGCGGAAGCGTACCTCGGTCTTGGCCGGGTGCACGTTGACGTCCACTTCTCGTGCATCAAGCGCTACAAATAATGCAAGCATTGGGTGCCGGTCGCGCGGCAGATAGTCGGCATAGGCTGCACGGACCGCACCGTACAAAAGCTTGTCGCGCACAGGCCGCCCGTTGACGAACAGATATTGCCCGAGCGAATTGGCGCGAGACAGCGTCGGCAGCCCGGCGAATCCGGTCACGCGCACGCCCTCGCGTTCGGTATCAATGGCTATGGCATTGGCACGGAAGTCCGCGCCAAGCACGTCGCCAAGTCGCGTGATCTGGTCATTTTCAGCAGCACCCCAAGTCACTGGCGCGCGCTCCTCGCCGGCAAGCGTGAAGGAAACATCGGGCCGGCTCATGGCCAGCCGCCGCACGACCTCTCGCACCGCCTCCGCCTCACTGCGATCGGCTTTCAGAAACTTCAGCCGCGCAGGAGTGGCATAGAACAGGTCGCGGACCTCTACGCTGGTGCCCTGCCCGAGGGCGGCCGGTTTCACGTCCGACTTCTCGCCTGCCTCGACGGTGATGCTCCAGGCATGCGGCTCGCTGGCGTGCCGTGTGGTGATGGTCAGCCGGGCCGCCGCACCGATGGAAGGCAGGGCCTCGCCGCGGAACCCGAGGGTGCGGATCGACAACAGGTCATCGCCGTCAAGCTTCGAAGTCGCGTGGCGCTCGATCGCGAGTTCAAGATCGGCGCGTGTCATACCCTCGCCGTCGTCGGTCACCCGGATCACCCGCCGGCCTCCGCCGTCTGTGAGTACATCAATGCGGTGAGCGCCAGCGTCGAGCGCATTCTCGACCAGTTCCTTCACGACGCTCGCCGGCCGCTCGATCACCTCGCCGGCTGCGATGCGATTGACGACGGCCTCGGATAACTGGCGGACGGGCATGACGTTTTCTGGTGGAGACGCTTCCTCGAATCGAAGCGACTGTACCTGACGGCCAGCAGCCCCTGCGAGACAGGGCCGGAATCTGCCCCCGTTATCCCAAGGCCTAATCCCAGCCCGGCTTGCTCCGCCGGAGGCTTTTGATGCCGGAACGACGTTTCTTGGCCTCCAGCCTCTCCCGCCGCTGTGATTTCGGGACTTTCGTGGGCCGGCGTGGCGTTGGCTTCACCGCGGCCTGTCGAATCATCGTGAACAACCGGTCGCGTGCGCCCTCGCGGTTGCGTTCTTGGGTGCGGTGCTGCTGCGCAATGATCACGATGACGCCTTCCTTGGTCAGTCGCTTGCCAGCAAGTCGCATCAGTCGAAGGGCAACATCGTTCGGCAACGACGGCGACTGGCGCACATCGAAACGAAGCTGCACGGCGGACGACACCTTGTTGACGTTCTGGCCACCCGGCCCCGAGGCGCGCACGAAGGATTCCGAAAGCTCGGATTCGTCGATGGCGATCGTGTCGGTGATACGGATCATGATCCGGCAATGCGTATCAGGACATCAGATAGGACTTTGCAAGCACCTTACCTTGCTCGACCGCCGGTTGGTCGAAAGCATCGATACCAAGGAGATGCGCGGCGATGATGGTTTCCAACATGAAATGCATCATGAGCTCGCCGAGACTTTCTTCATCGAGCTTGCCGATATGGATCGTCCGCACCGGGCAGCCATTCTTTGCCAGCGTCTCCGATGTGGCGCGGCCTTCCGCCGCCACAAGATCGCCAATGGTCTTGCCGCCAAATCCGGCCTCGCCCGCAAGTTTGGCAAGTTCACCATCAATACGCGGCCCAAGGCCGGCGCCGTCGACCGTAACGACAGTGAACAGCTTGTCGCGCGGCCCTCCGATGAACAATTGCAGCTGGCTATGTTGATCTACCGGTCCGAGCGCTGCCAATGGCGTGGTGCCCTTTCCATCTTTGCCCAGACTCTCGGCCCACAGCTGCACATACCAATGCGTGAAGCGCTGCAAGCGGTCGCAATAAGCCATCAGGGCGCTGATCGATTTTCCCTTGCTCTCCGCCAGCGCGATCGACAGCGCGGCGCCGATTGCGGCCGGCACCTGAGTCACCGGTTTCTTTGACAGCACAGGCGCCAACGCAAGGCCGGCGCCTTCACGTATCGCCGCGATGTCGAGGCCCAACATCGCGGCCGGAAGCAAGCCAACGTTGGTGAGCGCAGAGTAACGACCGCCAACGCCAGTGTCGTGATCGAGCATAGGCACGCGATATTTGCCCAGGAGATCGCGCAAGCCATTCGCTTTGCCGGGCTTGGCCGGCTCGCTGATGCCCAAGAAGATATCGGGGATGCGCGTCTGCAATCCTTGACCCATCACCGCTGACAAGGCGGCGATGGTCTGCATCAATGTTTCCGCTGTCCCCCCGGATTTGGAGATCGCGACGAAACGCGTTGTCGCATGCGGCAGCTTCGCAAGCATAGTTCCAAAGCTGTCGGGATCGAGGTTGTCGATGAAATGTAGATGCGGTGGTACGCGCAATGCGCCGACGCCCGGGATGGCGAAGCCCGCGAGCTGCGCCAGCGTCTGCCCGCCAAGGCTGGAGCCGCCCGTGCCGAGGATAACGATATCGGTCGCCCTGTCCGCAAGCTGACGTGCCGCATTCCGGATTGTTTCCAGATCGCCGTGAGCGTCTGGCAGGCGCAGCAGCGGCAGACTGCGGTCTGCGTGGCGGGCACGGAGCCAATCGAGGGCATTTTCGGCCCGCTGCAGAGCGGATTTCAACGTACCCGCACTGATGCCGTGCGGCCCGATGTGTTCTTCGCGCGCGTTGTCGATCGATTGGACAATGCTCATGCCGGTATTTGCCTAGAATCGCGCGCAAGGCGCAACGGCAGAAACAAGGCCGCTATTCTGTGGTTTCGCTCGACGTAAGCCCCTTTGGCCGGCCGGCAACGGTTACCAGCATGCCCCCGCCATAAAGGCGGCGTGCCACCCGCTTTGCGTCCTCGATAGTCACGGCGTCGATCATGGCACCGCGACGTTGAATATAGTCGATGCCGAGATTGTCGATCTGGATTTGGGTCAGCTGCACCGCAATCTTTCCCGAAGTATCGAGCGTAAGCGCGTAGGAGCCCTTGAGAAACGATTTCGCGGCCGCGAGTTCCTCCGGCGTTGGGCCTTCATCGGCCATGCGCTTGATCTCGTGCTCGATCACCGCGAGCGCATCGGCAGTACGGTCGGCACGGGTAGCCGTCCCGCCCAGCACAACCGCGGCACTCCGGAACCAGACGAGGCTATCCGACACGCCGTAGGCCAAGCCCCGCTTTTCGCGCACCTCTCGGTAGAGACGCGAGGAGAAACTGCCGCCACCCAGAATATGATTGACGATATACGCAGCCATAAAATCGGGATCGTGTCGCGCGATGCCCAGCCCGCCGAAGGTGACCACGGCCTGCGGCACATCGACATTGATCACGATACGGCGGCCAAGCCCGCTCGGCGTCGCGTTTGCTACCGCCTTGAGATCGTTTTTCGCCGGCAAGCCGCCGAACGCACGGTCGATAAGCGCGCCGGCTGTTTTGGCATCGACATCGCCTACAATTGAAACCTTCAGTTCATTGCGCGCGAACACGCGACGCACATAGTCGCGCAGATCGGCGGCTGTAATGCGTGGCACTGTCTCCAACGTTCCCTTGGTTTCGCGACCATAAGGATGGCCGGGGAACGCGGTTTGCCACCAGCGGCGGCTGGCGAGATCATTGGGATTGGTTGTATCGCGTTGCAATGCAGCCAGCTGTTGTCCCCGCACGCGCTCGACCGCGTCGGCGTCAAAACGCGGGCTCGAGAGGGCCAGGCGCAACAAATCGAAAGCTTCGTCGCGGTGCTCGTTCAGCGTTCGCAACGATCCATGGATGTAGTCGCGACCCACCTGGAAACCGAGTTCGATGGCATGATTTTCCAGACGCTCATGATACGCCTTGCTGTCGAGATTGCCGGCGCCCTCATCGAGCAGATCGGCGGCCAGATTGGCAGTACCGGCCTTGTCCGCGCCGTCCTGGGTGGCGCCGCCATGAAATGCATAGTTGAGCGTGACCAACGGTACGGCCTTTTCGCGCACGAGCCAGGCTTCAATACCGGATGGGCTGACGATCTTTTCAATTGTCATCGCCGATGCGGTACCTGCGCAGCCAATCAGAGCGACTACGCCGCAAAGAATTGATGCAACGAGCCGGGTCATGACCGCTTCTCCGCTTGCGGGCTTACATCCTTGATCAGATAACCGGTAGCCGAGCGCCGCTTATCGAGCCATTGCCGGGCGGCGTCCCGCACCTGATCGGCTGTGACGGCCCGGATCCGGTCCGGCCAATGCCGGACATCATTGACGGATCCGCCGGTGGTCAGCGCAGCGCCATACCAGCGAGCCATGCTGGCCTGGTTATCCTGGGCATAAACAGCGTCCGCAATCAGCCGGGTCTTGGTGCGCTCAAGCTCTTCTTCCGTGACGCCCTTGTCGATGAGTTGGGCGACGACCGCGTCGATTTCCGCTTCAAGCTGGGGCAGCGTCGTTCCAGGGCGCGGCGAACCGTAGATGCCGAATTTTGACATATCCAGCGCATTTGAGTCGTACCAGGCTTCGGCTACGACGGCGACCTGCTTTTCGACAGCGAGTGCGCGATATAGACGGCTGTTGGAGCCGTTACCGAGAATATGGGCGAGCACTTCGAGCGCTTCAGACTCGCCACGCTTTCCCGTGGCGAATGACGGCACGAGATACTCCCGTTGCAGAGTGGGCATCTCGACCCGAGCATCGGCAAGTGTGAGCGACCGCACCGCCACGGGCGGTGGCTCTTGTGCTCGTACGCGCGGCCCCCCTGTGGCGCCATGACGGGGTACCTTGCCGTAAGTCTCCTCAGCCAGAGCACGCGCCTGTGCCGGATCGACATCCCCGGCGATCACGACCACTGCGTTATTGGGCGCATAAAAGCGGCGGTAGAATCCGATTGCGTCATTGCGGGAAAGCTCTTCCATCTCGTGACGCCAGCCGATCACCGGCTTTCCGTAGGGGTGATTGAGATAAAGTGCAGCATCGATCTGTTCGGCCAGGCGTGCGCGCGGATTGTTTCCAACGCGCTGGTTCTGCTCCTCGAGAATGACATTGCGCTCGGGCAAAACGACGTCATCGGTGAGCTGGAGGCCGGTCATGCGGTCGGCCTCGAACTCCATCACCGTCTTGAGCTGCTCGCTTGGCACGCGCTGGTAGTAGCCGGTGTAGTCCTGCGAGGTGAAGGCATTCTCCTGGCCGCCGATGTGCGCAACCACTTGCGAGAATTTGCCGGCCGGGTTCTTGGCGGTGCCCTTGAACATCAGGTGCTCAAGGAAATGTGCCAACCCCGATTTGCCCGGCGTCTCATCGGCGGCCCCGACCTTGTACCAGATCATATGCGTGACCACCGGTGCACGATGGTCGGGAATGACCACCATTTCCAATCCGTTGGCCAGCGTGAAATCGGCAATTTCCGGACCCGCCTGCTCGGCGGCAAGCGAAGAAGAGGCAAGCGCGCTAGCAAGCGCGATGATCATGACGTTTATCTTTGCGAGCACGGTGTTGGACCTGGATATGTTGCGATCGTGCCGCAGCACGAGATTCGGGTTACGCCGCCAGCCACGCAACAAAGCTAGGTCGACGGTTAACACGCTTATCGAGACAGTTCGCTGCGTGTGGTGTAGTTGTCAGTCGGCTTCGGGGGCGCCGCTTTGCCGATTCCGTAGGGCTGATCCGGCGACGGAGTTTGATAACCGGGCGGAGGATCGGTTAGCGAGGCGCGCGGCGGTTCGCCGGTAAATTTTGCCGTTTCTTCTTTTTTACCGCCGAACATGGAGCTGAATACGCTGCCGGTGCTGGAGCCAAGCTGGGATGGCAGTAGTTGGCTGCCGAAACCAGAGGCTGGCGTATCATAGCCGTCATCTTTCCGTGCCTGCTTTTTCTTGGCCTGCGAGCGGGCTCCAGGCGCCAGTTGCTCCGGTCGCAGTGGATTCTGGTCGCGCTCCCGCTCATCGCTGACATTGCGATCTCGCTCCGCTGCCGCTTCCGCTTTGCGACGGGCGACGTCCGGGTCCTTCGGCCAAGCCGGATTATTTGCGGTGATAGCGTCGCTCTGCTCGGGCGGCGGCAGGTCACGGCTGGGCGGGAGCACAAGCGGCGCGCGTTCTTGGTAGTTGATCGTCGCCTCGCCGTCGCGCTTGAAGCCAAGCCCTTCCATGATGCCGCGCAAAAATTTCTGATCGACCGGGACGTCGTCGTCAGCTGCACGTGCGGGAGCAGGCGTCAGAATAGCAACCGCGCCGAGCGCCAGGCCCAAGGCAGCGCTCGCGCTGAAGACGTTTGTCAGACGTGTCGTGCTCATCCGGAAACGGACCCTGGAACCTCTGAATTGTCACGACTCTTGCGGCGGATCAGGGCGCTTTTGCGGCGTGATCCGCAGTCAGAGACTCATACAACAGCCCAATAACCCCGGCAACGATGGCCACATCGGCCAGGTTAAAAACATACCAGTTGAACTGCCAATTCGGTGTGGAAATGTGAAAAAAGACGAAATCGGCCACCCAGCCATAGGCTAGACGGTCGATGGCGTTGCCGACGGCCCCCCCAATGACCAGACCGAGCGAGAGCGCTGTGAGCCGGTCCTTTGCACGGGCAAGCCAGAACCAGAGCAGCGATACGGCGACCGCCTTGAAGGCCAGCAGGACCCATTGGCCGAGCGGTCCCTGGGTTTGGAACAGACCGTAACTGATACCTGTATTGCGAGCGAGAATGATGTCGATGAAGGGGCCAATGCGTACCGGCCCATTGGCCGCAAGATCAAACACGAACAGGAGATAGACTTTAAAAGCCTGGTCGAGAAAGCAGGCGACCGCTGCAACGGCAAGTCCGAAGCGCGTTTGCGGGCCGGCGAAGTAAGACACGGACTACTCCGCCGCCTTACGCATGGCTTCCCATTCGCGCAGCGCCTGCGCGTCACGCGGCGAGACATCTGGATATTGGGGATCGGCGCCGATGGTCGTGAGGATTTTCCACGACCGCGCGCATTTTTTGCCTTCGGCGAGATTGGGGACGACCGCTACGCCTGCGATGTCCGGAATACGGAACGCACTAGCGGGCCCTTCGTCCTGAACGAGCGTTGCCGCAGATGTAATGCACACTTCGGCCAGATCGCAATCAACCACCGCCTCATAGAGCTCCGCGTTCGACACGTGCACGATCGGATGCGCCTCGAGCGACGAGCCAATACGCTTTTGCGCTCGCTCGATTTCCAAAGCGCCGGTAACTACACGCCGTACGGTGCGAATCTTGCGCCATTTTTCGGCCAGTTTGTCATCGCGCCAGGAGGCCGGCACTTCAGGGAAAATCTCGAGATGCACGGATTGCGCGGCGTCGCCATAACGCAAAAGCCATGATTCTTCCGCCGTAAAACAGAGCATGGGTGCAAGCCAAGTCACCGTGCAGCGGAACAGGTGATCGAGCACCGTCAGACACGCCTTGCGTTTCACCGAGGAGAACGGATCGCAATAGAGCGTGTCCTTGCGGATATCGAAGTAGAATGCAGACAGGTCGGAGGTCATAAAACTCGATAGCGCCGCAAATATGCGCTTGTAGTCAAAATCGGCGTAGGCCTTGCGCACCAGCGCGTCGAGTTCGGAGAGCCGGTGAAGCATCAGACGCTCGAGCTCCGGCATCCTGTCGAGTTTGACACGATCCTCTTCGCGGAAATGCGCAAGGCTGCCAAGCATCCAGCGGACGGTGTTGCGCAGTTTGCGATAGGTCTCGACGGTGGTCTTGAGAATCTCAGGGCCGATGCGCAGATCGTCGGCATAGTCCGACGCGCAGACCCACATGCGAAGGATATCGGCGCCGGATTGCTTGATCACGTCCTGCGGCGCAGTGACGTTGCCGAGCGACTTCGACATCTTGCGGCCGTCCTCGTCGAGCACGAAGCCGTGGGTCAGCACAACGTCGAAGGGCGCTCGCCCGCGCGTACCGCAGCTCTCCAAAAGCGAGGAATGGAACCAGCCTCGGTGCTGATCGCTGCCTTCAAGATACATCACCGTATCTTTGCCGCCATCCATTTTGCGCTTGATGCCGGCGAGCGCCGGGAAATGTACCGGGTCTTCGAGCACGAAAGCGTGGGTGGAGCCGGAGTCGAACCAGACGTCAAGAATATCGTCGACTTTCTTCCACGAATCGTTGGCGAGCTTGCCAAGGAAGCGCTCCCGCGCGCCCGGCTTGTACCAGGCGTCGGCACCCTCTTTCTCGAATGCTTGCACGATGCGCAATTCGACATCGGGATCCTGAAGGATGTCGACTGAACCGTCCGGCTTTTCCTTGACGAATACCGCGATGGGCACGCCCCAGGCCCGCTGACGGGAGATCACCCAATCGGGACGACTCTCAATCATGCCGGTGATGCGGTTCTCGCCCTGCTCCGGCACCCAGCGTGCGACCTTGATGGCTGACAGCGCGCGATGGCGGAGCGTGTCGCCCTTCTTGGCGATGTCCTTATCCATCGCAATGAACCACTGCGGCGTATTGCGGAAGATGATGGGCTTTTTCGAGCGCCAAGAATGCGGATATTGGTGCTTCAAGCGCCCGCGCGCGATCAGCATGCCGGCTCCGATCAAGGCTTTGATCACCGCCTCGTTGGCGTCGCCCTTCTCACCTTTGTCATTGATAACGCGTTTGCCGGTGAAGCCGGGCGCCTGCTCGGTAAAGGCGCCATTCTCGTCGACGGTGTAGGGAATCGACGGATTGACGCCGCGCTTTTCCAATTCACGCCTGTTTGCAATCCAGATCTCAAAGTCGTCTCGTCCGTGTCCCGGCGCGGTGTGCACGAAGCCGGTTCCGTCTTCGTCGGTGACGTGCTCGCCGGCGAGCAAAGGCACCGAAAAATCGAAACCGCTGGCCTTCAGAGGATGAGCGCAAGTCATGCCGGCAAGGACGCTGCCGCCGATGGCTCTCACTTTTTCGAATGTCATGACGCGAGCTTGCTTGAAAACAGCCTCGGCCAGTTTGTCGGCAAGGATAAGAAGATCACCATTTTTCGCCCAGTTGTCTGCAGGTGCGTCAACGATCTTGTACAAGCCGTAGGAAATCTTCGGCGAAAAGCTGATCGCGCGGTTGCCCGGTATCGTCCAGGGCGTCGTGGTCCAGATCACGACGGATGCATTGCCAACAAGGTCGAAGGCCGCTGCGATATCGTTTTTATTGTCGCCTTCGAGCGAAATATCCGCGACTGGAAATTTCACCCACACCTGGTCGCTCGTATAGTCCTCGTACTCCACCTCCGCCTCGGCAAGCGCGGTCTTCTCCACCACGCTCCACATCACCGGCTTCGAGCCGCGATACAAAAGGCCGTTGACAGCGAACTTCATCAGCTCGCGCGCGATCTGCGCCTCGGCGAAGAAATCCATCGTCGTATAGGGATGCGCCCAATCGCCCTCGACACCCAGACGCTTGAATTCCTCGCGCTGCACATTGAGCCAGTGGTCGGCATAGGCGCGGCATTCCTGCCTGAATGCGACCATCGCCGCCGGATCCGATAAATTCGGCTTCGTCTTATTCTTCGAGCGATAATTTTCTTCCTCGATCTTCCATTCGATCGGCAGCCCGTGACAGTCCCAGCCCGGCACATAATTGGAATCGAAGCCAAGCATCTGCTGGCTGCGCGTCACCACGTCCTTGAGAATCTTGTTGAGCGCATGCCCGATGTGGATGTTGCCGTTCGCGTAGGGCGGGCCGTCGTGCAGGATGAATTTCTCGCGACCCTTCGCTGCCGCACGCAACTGTTTGTAAAGGTCGCCCTTCTCCCAACGCGCCAGAATCTGCGGCTCGCGCTGCGGCAGGCCTGCGCGCATCGGAAATTCCGTCTGCGGGAGAAACAGCGTCTCGGAATAGTCGCGCTCGGGCTTCGACATGGCGGGCTATCTAGCAGGCTGATCGGCTAAATGTCACCCAGCGCCGGAAACGCATTGCCCGCGCGCTTGAGCGCATCGCGGGCCTGGGCGACATCCGCCATCATGTGGCGTTTGAGCGTCTCAATCGATTCGAATTTCTGCTCGTGGCGGATCCAACCGATAAAGGCAACATCGATCGCCCGTCCGTAGAGGTCCCCATCAAAATCGAACAGAAACACTTCGAGGAGTGGCGCGCCATCGTCGAACATCGGACGGCGGCCAAAACTCGCCACACCCTCATGATGCTTCCCCGCAACGGCAATGCGCACCGCATAGATGCCGTGATAGAGGCCGCAGGTGGGGTTGAGCTTCAGGTTGGCGGTCGGAAAGCCGAGCTCGCGACCGCGCTTGTCGCCGTGAATGACCTCGCCGGAAACGAACCACGGCGCGCCCAGAAGTTCCGTCGCCTCCACGACCCTGCCGGCTGCCAATGCGGCGCGCACTGCGCCGGACGAGACCGGCCGTCCCTCGTCTTCGAGCGGCGGCGCAACATCGACTGCGAAGCCAAGCCGCGCGCCCTGCTCGGCCAGGAAGCTCGGCGAGCCGGCGCGGCTTTTGCCGAAATGAAAATCGAAGCCGATGGCCGCGCCGCCGATTCCGAGAGCGCCCACGAGAATCTTCCCGATGAAATCCTCCGCGGAGGTCGCTGCAAGCGAGGCGTCGAACGTCATGACGATGGCGCCGTCGAGGCCGGTCGCCGCCAACAGACGCAGCTTGTCGCGCTCGCTGGAAAGCTCGAACAGGGTTTCTTGCGGCCGCAGGAACAATCTCGGATGCGGCGTAAAAGTGAGCGCCGCCGCCTTGCGCCCAAGCTTGCGTGCACGGGTCAGCGCGGCACCGATCACGGCCCGATGACCGCGATGCACGCCATCGAAATTGCCAATCGCCACCACGGCGCCGGCAAGCGGACCGCTATCGATGCCCTGCGCACCGCCGTGCGCAATATGGAAGTGTTTTTCCGGCACAGGCTTGCTCATTGGATGTGCAGGCGAATACAGGAAATTGCGGTTGTTGACTTGCACATATTTTCGTCGGGGGAACACTTGGCTCGCTGCTACGGTTACCGCGCCGTTAACAAACTTTCAAATTAACGGGTTATTCAAGGGCCACTGGTATTTATCGCCACCTTTGTTGGGGGAGAGCCCGCGGTGCGGGCAGAGGCGTGATGGCTGTCGATCTGACCAAGCCGGTTCTCGTCGTGGACGACTACAACACGATGATTCGCATCATGCACAACTTGCTCAAGCAGCTCGGCTTCGAGCATGTCGACGATGCAAACGACGGCTCGACAGCGCTCACCAAATTGCGCGCCCGCGACTACGGTCTGGTCATTTCCGACTGGAACATGGAGCCGATGACGGGCTTTGCTCTGTTGCAGGAAATGCGCTCCGACCCTTCGCTGGCCGAAATTCCATTCATCATGGTCACGGCGGAATCAAAGACTGAGAACGTGATCGCGGCGAAGAAGGCAGGCGTGTCAAACTATATCGTCAAGCCGTTCAACGCACAGACTCTCAAGAACAAGATCGACGCGGTATTCGGCGAGGTCGAAGCCTCCGCTCCCGCGGCCTGAGTACTACCACCTCAACTCGCGCATCACAGCTTTGGGTATGCCGCCGGCGGCGGTGAAGGTTGCCGTGAGCGCCGCGCTGTCGGGCCGCTCGCGACTGCCCAGCTCTTCGGCGTGAATGCCTGACGTCACGAACAGGAAATCGACACCGACCGTACGGGCGCCTTTCAAATCCGTGCGCACGGAGTCGCCAACCGCAAGCACCCGGCTGAGCGCGATCTTGCGCCCTGCTGCCGATTCCGCCTTTGCCAGAGCCCTGTCATAGATCGGCCGGTAGGGCTTGCCGGCATAAAGCACTTCGCCGCCCATGGTCGCATAGAGGTCGGCGATCGCGCCGGCGCAATAGACCAGCGTTGAACCGCGCTCCACCACCACGTCCGGATTGCCGCACACCATGAACAATTTGCGCGCCAGCATGGCTTCGAGCCGCGCGCGGTAGTCGTCCGGGGTCTCAACTTCGTCGTCTTCCAGACCCGAGCACACGACATAGTCGGCGGTCTCGGGCGGGGCAAAGTGCACGTCGAGCCCCTTGAATATCGAACGGTCGCGCTCGGGGCCGAGGTGATAGAGCGTTTGGCCGCGCCGTTCCACAATCACGCCGCGCGTAACATCACCCGAGGAGACGATGGCATCATAGGTCTCGCGCGGAACATGCAGCCGCTCCAGCTGACGCGCCACGATCTCGCTCGGGCGCGGCGCATTGGTGACCAAAATCACGACGCCCCCGCGTGCCCGCATCCGCATCAGGGCGTCGCAGGCGTGCGGAGAAGCGGCGAGGCCATTGTGTATGACCCCCCATACGTCGCACAGCAGCACGTCATAGGCGGGCGCAAGCGACGAGAAGTTCGGGATCAGGGGTGGCGAAGCGGGGCTCATGACAGACCTTCTCGGTCATTGCGCCGGACAAGCAAACCCGCAATGCCGAGGCGAAGGTAGCGCATCGATGACCGAAAGGAAGATGTCAGCTGGCAGCCAGTAAAGCGCCCGGACTTTCGTCCATATCCGGCTTTGCAGCCCCGGTCGCGGTCCCCTGGAGGGCTTCGGCCCGCACCGGCCGCGGCGGCGAGAACAAGAAACCTTGTCCGAAACGCACGTCATAGTCGAGCAGATCGACAACCGTCGTCTCGGTCTCTATCCGCTCAGCTATCAAGTCGATGCCGGAACGCGCCAGCAGGTCGGCAAGGTCTTCCGGATCGATGTCATTCTGTGTCGCGGCCACCCTGTTGAACAGCAGTTTTGCCGGCACCTTCAGGAAGCGGAACGAGCGGTCGGCCAGTTCATTCGGCTCCACGTGCAGGTCAGTTACATGGTCCATCGAAAAGCGGAACCCGCGCTGGGCAAGCGCAGCCAGGCTTTCGTGCTCGATCGGTCCGAAGCTGCGATAAGCTTCTTGCGTGAATTCGAACATCAGCGAGGACGCAAGCGCGCGATTGGCATCCATGAAGTCCAGGAATTGCCGAAACATCAGCGCGTCGGTCAGAGTTGCGGCACTGAGGTTACAAAACAGCCCGACATCGCGGCTTTTCAGCAGCAGGCGCCTTGTCACCTGCACGCAGCGGAATACCGCGAGATTGTCGATCTTTGGCATAAGGCCGATGCTCTCGGCAACGTCGACAAAGTCGACGGCGGGAATGACGTCGCCGTCTTCGGTCCGCAGGCGCGACACGGCTTCGTAATAGCGCACCTTACGCTGCGGAAGCGTGACGATGGGTTGCAGATAAAGGTCTATGCGGTTTGCGTCGACGGCCTTGGAAATCAAGTCAGCGATGCTCTCGCGCGACAACCCGCGGAAGCGGTCTAGGCCACCGATCGCACTGTTCTCGCTAAGCGCCAGCGTCCCTTCAACCGGCCGCACAGCTTCAGGCTTCGGCGGGCTGGCTACGGCCCGGCCCGACAAAGCACCCTGCTTCTGCAAAGCGACGGCGTGCGCGGCGACAGTCTCGGCGATCTGCTTCACGAGACCACCAAGCTCGCCGATCTCTGTGGCTAGTGGATCGGCTGCTGCACGCGCCCGATGTGCCGGTGAAGCTATCTTGATTTCTGCCGCGTTTAGACGGCGCGAGACTTCCGCGACCTGGCGTGCGAGATCGGCCGTGCCGCGCGACAGATCGGCGATCTGGTCGCCGAGATCAGTGCGGTCGCGCAGGCGGTTACTGACCGTATTGAACAGCGCCATACCGGTCAGAGCAGCCAGCGCTACGATGGCCGAAGTGCTGGCATCGACGCTAAAGCCGAGATAGAGCACCGCACCGATGGAGCCGGCGGTAAGCACGACGCAGACCGCAATGAAGATGGCGCTGATGCGACGCATGCAGTTTATCCTGTACCGTCCGCGGGGACCGGAGCAACACCGCCAAGACGGTCCGATTCGCTTAGTCCGATACCAATGTTCATGAGGCCGCGGCTCCGCGCAACTCGAAGTCCTGCTATGGTAGCGCGAATTCACCCGTTATTCGCAGGAACTTGAAGCTATTGTGGACCGCTAACCTGATGCCGGCGTCCCGTCGTTTTTCCGTACAGGCCCGGATCGCCGCCGCTCCGGCGCGGGCTTTGGCCGCCATCTTGTTCCTGCATGCAGCAGTGTGGACGGCCCTTCCGACCCTGCTTTATGCCAATTTGCCGCTCGATCTGATCGAGGCGCTGGTCTACGGCCAGGAGTGGCAGCTCGGTTACGACAAACTGCCGCCATTGCCTTGGTGGCTGGTCGAAATCGTGCATCGGTTGGTCGGTTACAATCTCGCATATTATTTGTTGGCGCAAATCGCAGTTGTGGCGGCCCTGTGGCTGGTCTGGCTGACGGCTCGGCCGCTAGTCGGCCCCCTCGGCGCACTAGCGGCAGTGCTGATCGTCGATGGCCTGCACTATCTGAACTACACGTCTGCCAAATTTAACCACGACGTCATCCAGCTGCCTTTCTGGGCCCTCGCTGGGTTTGCCTTCCATCGCGCTCTTCGCGGCGGGTGGATCGGACATTGGCTCCTGCTCGGCCTGGCGCTGGGAATGTCGCTGTGGGCGAAATATTTCGTGGTCGTGCTGGCGGCGCCGCTCGCACTGTTCATCCTCTACGATCGGGACGCGCGCAAAGTGCTGGCAACGCCCGGACCCTACGTGGCGGCTGTGGTGGCGCTCGTCACCATGGCGCCGCACATCGTCTGGCTCATTCAGAACGATTTCCTGCCCTTCACCTACGCCGAACATCGCGCCCTGCCCTCGCGCGGATTGATCGACCACGTCTTGCATCCGCTGGAATTTGGTATCGGCCAGGCCTTTTTTCTCATTCCGTCTCTTTTGATTGCTCTGCCGCTGTTTTTCCCCCGGCAGGGCGGCAATCAGATCAAGCTTGACCCAAATGGCTTCGATCGCCGCATCGTAACCTGGCTCGCCTTTGGACCAATGGCGACTGTCCTGGTGATGTCGGCGATCAGTGGCCGTGGCACCGTTGCAATGTGGGGCTATCCGCTGTGGCTCTTTCTCGGCGTCCGGATCGTAATGGCAGCGAAGGCATTCGATGAATCGCGCGTTGCACGCGTGACCCTGATTTGGGCCGCGGTATTCGGATGCCTCGCGCTCGCGTTCATACTGAACTACGCCGTGCTGCCAAACTACGATCACCGCTATCGCGCCGTTTTCTTTCCCGGCAGTGACTTGGGGCGCGAACTGTCGCAACGCTATCATGCGGCGACGGGGCGTCCGATCAGTTATGTGATCGGCAGCATGTGGGACGGCGGCAATGTGGCGCATTACGCGCCTGACCATCCGCGCGTGCTGATCGATGGCAGCCCCGAGCGCGCGCCGTGGATCGATCTCGCTGACCTCAGAACGAAAGGCGCGGTCGTGGTCTGGACCGCTGGCGACTTGACCGTCGTGCCACCGGGATTGCGATCCGTTGCGGCAGATGCCGCAGTGCAGCCGCCATTCCAATTGCACTATCTGCGTGGAGACTCGAGCGTCCCTATCGGCTGGGCGATCCTCTTCCCGAGACCATCTTTCGCCGCCGGACCGCTCAAGCCACCGCTTTGATGATGTTTGCGAGCTTGTCGAATATCTCGCCAATCTGACTTTCACTCACAATCAACGGCGGGCTGAGCGCCAGCGTATCGCCGACGGCACGGAACATGACATCGTGTTCAAAAAAGCCCAGTTCGAGCGCCTCCATGCCGCGCTTGCCGACCGCATCGGGCTTGCTGGCGAGATCAATGCCGACGGTCAGCCCCACAGGGCGAATGTCGAGGATATTCGGCAAGCCTTTGAGGCCCATCGCTGCCTTCGCCCATGGGGTCTCCAGTTTGCGCGCACGTTCGAACAAGCCTTCCGCGCGGTACAGATCGAGCGCGGCGAGGCCGGCTGCGCAGGCCAGCGGATGGGCCGAGTAAGTATAGCCGTGGAACAGCTCGATGACGTGCTCGGGTCCCTTCATGAAGGCGTCGTAGATGCCCTTGCGCACCAACACACCACCCATCGGCACCGCACCTGACGTGATGCCTTTCGCAAAGGTGATCATATCGGGGATCACGCCATAACGTTCGGCGGCAAACGCATAGCCCAGCCGGCCATAGCCCGTGATCACCTCGTCAAAGATCAGCAGGATTCCATGCTTGTCGCAGATGGCACGCAATCGTTCGAGATAGCCTTTAGGCGGCGCGAGTACGCCAGTAGAGGCGGCCACCGGCTCGACGATCACTGCGGCAATCGTTGAAGCATCGTGCAGCGCAACGAGACGATCGAGTTCATCGGCAAGATGCGCGCCCCATTCTGGCTCGCCAATGCTGAAGGCCTGCTTCTCGCGATTGTAAGTCGTCGGCAGATGATCGACGCCGGCAAACAGTGCGCCGAATTGTTTGCGGTTGTTGACGATGCCGCCGACCGCAATGCCGCCGAAACCGACGCCGTGATAGCCGCGTTCGCGCCCGATCAGACGCACGCGCGAAGCGTTGCCTCGCACATTGTGATAGGCGAGCGCTATCTTGAGCGCGGTATCGACCGCCTCAGAACCGGAATTGCAGAAAAACACATGATCGAGATCGCCGGGCGCTAACGCGGCGATCCGGCTTGCAAGCTCGAACGCTTTGGGGTGACTGAACTGGAAGGCCGGCGCATAGTCGAGCGTTGCCGCTTCGCGCTGGATTGCCGCCACAATGGGTTCGCGGTTGTGGCCGGCATTGGTGCACCACAAGCCGGCCGCGCCGTCGATCAGCTTGCGCCCGTCACTTGCGATGTAGTGCATGTCCTTGGCGCCAACGATCAGCCGTGGCCGTTTCTTGAAGGCTCGATTGGCCGTAAATGGCATCCAATAAGGTTCAAGGTCGTTGGGGACCGACGACGCTGCCAAAGCCATCTGATGCCTCACTTCCTGCCGCTTACCGTAAAGGGTATTCAGACCATTTGATTATCCGCTTTCGCCGATAATGACAAAGCGGGAAACGGCTGCTACCACGCGACCATTGTCAATTTTCGCGACTCGCCGATGGCCAAGCCAACCAAACTCAAAGCCCGCCTGCCGCGCGGCCTTGCCGACCGTGGGCCGGCCGAGATTGCGGCCACTCGCCACATGGTCGAAGCAATCCGCGTGGTGTTCGAGCGCTATGGCTTTGAGCCAATGGAGACACCGGCGATCGAATATACCGACGTTCTCGGCAAGTTCCTGCCCGACCAGGACCGGCCAAACGAAGGCGTCTTTTCGTTTCAGGATGATGATGAACAATGGCTCTCGCTGCGTTACGACCTGACCGCCCCGCTTGCGCGTTATGTGGCAGAAAATTTCCAGAACCTCGCGCTGCCGCACCGCTCGTATCGCTATGGTTGGGTATTCCGCAACGAGAAGCCGGGGCCGGGGCGCTTCCGCCAGTTCATGCAATTTGACGCGGATACGGTCGGGGCCGCTTCGATGGCCGCCGATGCCGAAATGTGCATGCTCGCGGCGGACACAATGGAAGCGCTCGGCATCCCTCGCGGCAGTTATGTGGTGAAAGTGAACAATCGCAAAATTCTCGACGGCGCGATGGATGCCCTCCAAATTCCAGCGGAAAAACACCTCACCACAATGCGCGCTATCGATAAGCTCGACCGGCTCGGTGTCGACGGCGTCAAAATGCTGCTTGGCAAGGGTCGCAAAGACGAGAGTGGCGACTTCACAAAAGGCGCCGAGCTCGCGGATTCGCAAATTGCTGGTCTCGTCGCCGCGATCACCGGGAAAAGCGACGGCGCGAGTGCCGCGACATCAACAGCGGGTGAACAAGAGCTTGCGGAGATTGCTGCAATTGTGCGAGCAGCCGGATACGATGATCGTGTTCGCATCGACAAGACCGTTGTGCGTGGCCTCGAATATTACACTGGCCCTGTTTACGAGGTCGAACTCACCTTCGAGATCAACGATGAGAAGGGTCGCCCCGTGCGCTTCGGTTCGGTCGGCGGCGGCGGACGTTACGACGGACTAGTGTCCCGATTCCGTGGGGAGCCAGTGCCGGCGACCGGTTTCTCTATTGGCGTCTCGCGCCTGCAAGCCGCCCTCACCCATCTCGGCAAGATCAGCGAGAAACCTGCTCCCGGGCCGGTATTGGTGACCGTGTTCGACCGCGACCGTGTTGCCGACTATCAGCGCATGGTGTCGGCGCTGCGTGCGGCCAACATCCGTGCAGAGCTTTATCTCGGCAATCCGAAGAACAATATCGGCACGCAGCTCAAATATGGCGACAAGCGCGGCTCGCCCTGCGCCATCATTCAGGGTGGCGACGAAAAGGCGCGCGGCGAGGTCCAGATCAAAGATCTGATCCTCGGCGCCACACTGACCGGCATCAAGGACCGTGAAGAATATTTGAAGAAACAGGCCGAGGCACAGTTTGCAGTCAAGGAAGACGCGCTGGTTGAGGCCGTCCGGAACCTGCTCGCCCGGCACAAGTTGGCCTAAAGCAACGCACGACATTGGCGAATGAAGCGGGCAACAGCAAGACAACAGCAACAGCGGGACAGCGGCGCATGATGGGTGCTCCGAAATGAATCCGATGATGATAATATGCTACGGTACGGGTGACATCTATGGACACCGCGGCGGCGACAACGCCGTCATATAGTGACTATGTTACCATCCACCCGATAGCCATCATAAGCGTCAAGGCTGTAGCCAAGCATCTGCTCGACAGCATCGAAACTGTCGATGATTGACACATAGTCGATAACTTTTTCGTCGCGGAATTGAATGAAATGCGCGATGCCTTAACGACCGCGCGCGGGACCTGTTTGCTCATCGGGTTCGTCTCCAGGCGCCAGTCAATCTTGGTTGTATTGAAATTCCCTTACCCGTTCTGGGACATATGGTAAGCCTGTCCTAACCTGGGCCGTACCGGCCGCTGGCGACGGCTGGGCTGGCGCTGCAAAATTTATTAACGACGACAAACATTTGACGGCTCTGACCGTTAAGCCCAGCACTCGAACGTCGTCGAATCCTTAAGGCCGGCATGCTAAAGGCCGGCCCGCAAACCCCGGATTTGCAGTTGTTTTTGGAACCGCAATGGACGCGAGCGTGACAACGCAAAGGCAACAGCCCGACACGCGGGCCGAGGCGCTGGTCGCTTCCTATGAGCGCGCGGGCTATGTCCGTGTTGCGCCCGCGCTGTTGCAGCCAGCGGAGCCGTTCCTTGACCTGTCCGGCGAAGACATCCGTCGGCGCATGTATCTGACGACTGCGCCGGACGGCGATGAGTTCTGCCTTCGTCCGGACCTCACCATTCCCGTGTCTCGCGACTATCTCGCATCATCCGCCGCAGGAAAGCCCGCGAGCTACTGTTATCTCGGTCCGGTATTCCGTCATCGCAGGGACGCGGCCGCAGAATTTTTGCAAGCGGGCATTGAATCGTTTGGCCGTGCCGACAAAGCGGCCGCCGATGCTGAGATGCTGTCGCTTGGCCTGGAAGCGACAGCGCACTACGGCGTCGCCGCACCCGATATCCAGATCGGCGACGTCACACTGTTCGCGAGCCTCATCGCGGGACTTGACCTGCCACCGGCCTGGAAGCGCCGGCTGATCAAGGATTTCAACCGCAAGACCAATCTGGCGCAGGATCTCGATCGACTCGTGCTCGGTGGCAACAATGCACGACCCGAATATCAAGGCGTATTGGCCGCGCTTGCCGGTTCCGATCCGAAGGGCGCGCACGCACTGGTGACCGACCTGTTGTCCATCGCGGGCATCAACGCAGTCGGGGGACGCTCAGTCGGCGAGATCGCGGACCGCTTTCTCGAACAATCCGCGCTCGGCGCCAGCGCCAAGCTGCCGCGCGAGGTACGCGGATTGATTGAGCGCTTTCTTGCCATTCAAGGTAATCCGGACGAGGCCGCTGCTGCTCTGCGCACGTTGGCGCGTGAAGCCAAGATGATGTCTGCACTCACGCCAGCGCTCGATCAGTTCGAAAGCCGTACCGGATTTCTCGAGGCCCGCGGCGTCGACGTGAAACGAGTTCATTTTTCGACCGCTTTTAGCCGCGGTTTCGATTACTACACCGGTCTCGTCTTTGAACTGACTGATCCGAAGCGCACCGGCGATCCCCTCGTCGCTGGCGGCCGTTACGACGAGTTGCTCACGCGCCTCGGCGCGGTCAATCCGATTCCAGCTGTTGGTTTCGCTGTTTGGATCGAGCGGCTGGCTGTCTACGGAGGCGCGTCATGAGTGAGCCTCTGGTGCTTGCCGTTCCGGCCAAGGGCCGCCTGCAGGAAAACGCGGAAGCATTCTTTGCGCGCGCTGGGCTAACGCTCATCAAGCCGCGCGGCGCGCGCGACTACCGCGGTGCCGTCGCCGGTCTGGACGGTGTGGAGGTCGCGTATCTATCGGCATCTGAAATCACCAGTCAGCTCGCGGCGGGTGCTGTACATCTTGGCGTCACGGGCGAGGATTTGGTTCGTGAGATGATCCCTGACGCAGACAAACGTGTGATACTCATCGAAGGCCTTGGCTTTGGTTTTGCCAATGTCGTGGTCGCAGTGCCACAGGCTTGGATCGACGTGCGCACGATGTCCGATATCGACGACGTCACCACGTCCTTCCGTCAGCACCACGACCGCAAGATGCGGGTGGCGACCAAATACGTCAATCTGACGCGAGATTTTTTCTCCTTGTGCGGCATCGTTGATTACCGCATCGTCGAGAGCTCGGGCGCGACTGAAGGCGCGCCTGCCGCCGGCACCGCCGAGATGATCGTCGACATCACTACCACCGGCACGACGCTTGCTGCCAACGGCCTGAAAGTCGTGGAGGATGGCACCATCCTGCGCTCGCAGGCAAACCTCGTGGCGGCGCGCAGCGCCGCGTGGGGCCAGAATGAACGCGACCTCGCTCGCATAATCCTTGACAGGGTGGCCGCACAGGCGCGCGCACGCGCCTTCCGTGAGGTTCGCGCACGATTTGCCGCCGGCACCGATATGTTGGTCGAAAACGCCAAGCGGAAATTCAATATCGAAGCGCCATTCGGTGGCCCAACAGGAGCGGGCGTGTTGACGCTGCACTGCCCGCCGGATCAGGTCTACGCGCTGACCAGCTTCCTGCGCGAGAACGGCGCTGAGGCGGTCGCGGTAGCCGAACTCGGTTACGTGTTCTCGCGCGACAACCCGCTCTACGCGAAGCTCGAAGCGGGGCTTTAGAACAATTCAAAGTCAATCGGTTTGTGCCGGTCGAGCGTGCGATGCACGGGTGGCAGCGGGTATTTCAAGCCGCTGGCACAGTTAAACAACACGACCTGATCGGTGCGCTTTACGCGTCCATCCGCAAGGCTCTGCTTATAAGCTGCATAGGTTGCTGCACCTTCCGGGCAGATGAGAAAGCCCTCCTCGCAAGCCATTTCCTCAAGTGCAGCGCTGATTGCCTCATCAGGTATCGCGATGGCAAAACCGCCGCTCTCACGTACGGCGCGCAGGATGAGGAAGTCACCGATAGCCTGCGGCACGCGGATGCCGGAAGCGATTGTGTGCGCGTTTTCCCAGCGGGGCGCGTGTTCTTGGCCCGCCTCGAAGGCGTTCACCATCGGCGCGCAACCGGTGGCCTGCACCGCGACCATGCGTGGACGCTTCTTGCCAATGAAACCAATGGCCTCCAGCTCGGCGAAAGCCTTCCACATGCCGATCAATCCCGTGCCACCCCCCGTCGGATAGAAGATCACGTCCGGCACTTGCCAGCCGAGCTGCTCGGCGAGCTCGAGGCCCATCGTTTTTTTTCCTTCGATCCGGTACGGCTCCTTCAAGGTAGACGTGTCGAACCAGCCAACTTTCGCTTTCCCTTCCCCGACAATCTTGCCGCAGTCGTCGATCAACCCGTTGACGCGATAAACAGTCGCTCCTTGCAATGCGATCTCGCTGACATTCACCTCCGGCGTGTCCTCCGGACAAAAAATAGTGGTCTTGATGGCGGCACGCGAAGCATAGGCAGCAAGCGCCGCGCCGGCATTGCCATTGGTCGGCATCGCCATGTGCTTGATGCCAAGCGCCTTGGCCATCGAGACTGCCATCACCAGCCCGCGCGCCTTGAACGAACCCGTCGGCAAGCGGCCTTCGTCCTTCACGAGGATTTCGCCGCCGCCAAGCTTCGCGGAAAGGCGCGGCATGCGCACAATCGGCGTCATCACTTCGCCCAAGCTGACGATGTCCACAGCTTTGCGAACCGGCAGTAATTCGCGATAGCGCCAAAGATCGGGGGCGCGCGCCGCAAGGGTTTCCTTGTTCAGCGCTTTGCGAACGCCTTCGAGATCATAGCGAACCAACAGCGGCTTTCCTGCTCTCGACAAGTTGTGCACCTGATCGGCCTCGTGGCGCTCGCCGGTCATCGCGCATTCGAGATACGTGACAAAGCACGGAAGCTTGGCCGTCAAGTTGTCATCGTGGTGCATAGTCAGACTCAGTTTCCGCACGGGGCAAGAGTCAGCTGGCGTCACTGTCCGGCTGGCGTACACGGAATACTACGAAGTGCGAAAGCGAGAAATTGACGACGAAGCTCGCCAAGATAGACACTAACTTCGCAAACAGTACTGGCAGGAGGTAGGAAAGGGCGAACAGAATTGCCGTGCTTGACACCATGCCGGCAACGCCCGAGGCGGCAAAGCTTGTGTAGTCGCGCCAACGCAGAACGCGTCCCGATTCTGGACCGAAGGTAATGAAGGAGTTCATCACATAGGAGCATGTCACCGCCACAAGCCATGCCAAAACGTTTGCCGGCACCAATGGCCAGTGCAGGTAGGTGGCAGTTGTCCAAAAAACGCTGAAATCAATGGCAGTATTGACAACGCCGACCAGCGCGAAACTCACGGCCTTGAGCGCAAGAGCACGCTCGTGCCAGGCCACGACGAGACGGTCGAAGATGTTTTGCAGGGGCGCTGGGATCATCGTCCGCTTTCGATTAGCACGGCAAATGATGTCCCGGTAGGCCGGGCGCGACAGCGCCATTCCGGTGCGGTATAGATCGCCAGAAAATGAGGGTGGCAAGGTCAATCATATGGCGGTGAAACCGACCAAAGCAGGCACACGCACGCGTCCAACGTCCACGCCGACGCTGTCGGTCGTCGTGCCTTTGTTCAACGAGGCCAAGGGTCTGCCGGCCTTGCATGAGCGTATCGCCGAGGTCGCGCGTTACTTACAGGTCAAGCGCGGGCTAAACCTCGAAATAGTGTACGTCGACGATGGCAGCAGCGATGGGACGAGCGACGTCGCCAAATCCTTGCCCGCTATACCGCTCGACATTCAGGTGGTCACGTTATCGCGCAATTTCGGTAAGGAAGCTGCCTTGCTCGCCGGCCTCGATCACGCTCGTCCAGGCGCCGTGTTATTCATGGACGGCGACGGACAGCATCCCCCGGATTTGATCGACACTCTGGTCGCACGCTGGCTCGATGATAGTTACGACGTGGTCTACACTGCCAAGGCACACCGCGAGAACGAGGCCTTGTTAAGACGGATTGGCGTTCGGTTATTCTACGCACTGCTCAACTGGGGAGCACGCCACAAAATTCCGGAAGATGCCGGCGATTTCCGCTTGTTGTCGGCGCGTGCCGCAGAGGCGATGCGTCAGATGCCGGAACGCAACCGGTTCTTTAAGGGACTGTCGAGCTGGATCGGTTTTCGTCAGGTGCGCGTAGACTATGAGCCGGCAGCGCGCAAACATGGTGCGACAAGCTGGAACGTGCGGATGCTGGTGGGCCTCTCAATCGAAGGACTCACGTCGTTCTCTGTGGCACCACTGCGCGTCGCCAGCCTGCTGGGCGTATTGCTGGCCTTGACCGCTCTCTTTTTCGGCAGCTGGATCGTGTTGGAAACGCTTCTCTACGGCAAAGACGTGCCAGGCTATCCCTCGCTAGTGGTCAGCGTGATGGTGATCGGCGGCGTGCAGCTAATCCTCATCGGCGTATTGGGCGAATACGTCGGCAAGATGCTGTCCGAGATCAAAGGCCGGCCGGTCTATTTCGTCGCCGAACACAGCGTGAAGCGCGCGAGTGAATCGGCCAAGGCCCGGCCGGTAACATCTCGCGCGGCTGAGTAACTCGGCCCATCATGCGCACGGCACTTCGCCGCATTTGGCTGTGCGCCGATGACTACGGTATTTCTCCAGGCGTCAACGCCGGCATTCGCGAGTTGATCGTACGCGGACGTATAAATGCGACCTCGGTCATGGTGGCAGCGCCGTATTTCAACAAGGATGAAGTAGCCGCGCTCGATACGCTCAATTCAGGCAAAAAGCGCGCGGCTGTCGGATTGCACGTGACACTCACCGCGCCGTTCAAGCCATTGAGCGCGAATTTTGTGCCCGCGCGCGAGGGTCGATTTTTACCCCTCAACAATATGTTGCGGGCGGCGGCCACTCGACGGCTGAAGTCTGAAGCGCTGGTGATCGAAATCGCGACACAACTAAGGACATTTATCGAGGCCTTTGGCCAGCCGCCGGATTTTCTTGACGGCCATCAGCATGTGCATTTGTTCCCCCAAGTGCGGGACGCGTTCCTGCAAGTCGCCGCGCGTGGAGCACCCGACGCCTGGGTGAGGCAGTGCGGCCGTTCGCGTCCCAGCCGGCGCGTGCCTGATCGCAAGGCGCTAACGCTCGATATTTTGAGCATTGGTTTTCGCCGCAAGGCGAAACGAATGGGAGTTCCGACCAACCCGGCTTTCGCAGGAACCTACGCTTTCAACGCCAAGGCCAATTTCGCCAAAATATTTCGGAGCTTCCTGCCAGGCCTGCCCGACGGCGGTCTAATTATGTGTCATCCTGGCTTTGTCGATCCCGAGTTAAGAGCGCTCGATTCGCTGACGATGCTACGCCAGCACGAATTTGCCTTCTTTAATTCCAATGCTTGCCCGGAGTTGCTGGCCGAACACGGCGTCGCGCTTGGGCCCCCCACTGGCAAAAATGGCGGCGGCGCCTAGATAACAGCGCCGACGGCCATGGGAGGACATCATGACGCCGCAAGAACGCCAAATGGTTGATGATCTGTTTGACCGGCTCGCACGGCTGGAAACAGCCCCACGCGATGCAGCAGCCGAGCGCGCGATCGCAGACGGCCTTGCCAGTGCACCGCACGCGATTTATCCGCTCGTCCAGACTGTGCTGGTGCAAGACGAGGCGCTCAAGCGCGCCGACGCTCGCATCCGCGAGCTCTCAGGTGAGGGTTCCGGCAAACCTACGGGCAGCTTTCTTGATAGCATGCGTCAGGCGCTGACCGGACGCGCATCTGTACCAAGCGTGAACCCGAACACGTCAGTGGAACCCGATCCGCGCTGGAACAGGGACGGTACTGTTGGTGCAGCCGCAGGCCCTTCGCCGGGAGGCTCCTTCCTTGGCACCGCTGCGGCATCCGCCGCCGGAGTGATTGGCGGCGCTCTGTTGCTCAATTCGATCAGCTCGATGTTCGGCCATCACGGCAGCAGCGCGTTTGCGGCAATGCCGCCGACCGGCTCGCCGTGGGACAATAGTGCCGCTGGTAGCGACCTCGCGCGCGAGGCGGGTCTCAATGACATCGAGAGCGGTGCGCGCGGCGACATACAGCCAGCTGGGCTTTTTGATGATGACGAAGCTGGCGATGTATCTGATCTTGGGGATTTCGGCGGCGACGTGGGTGGAGATTTCGGCGGCGGCGACAGCGCCTGAGCCAATCATAACACCACAACTTTTGTACCGACCTTCACACGATCGTACAGATCGATGACATCCCCATTACGCATGCGGATGCAGCCTGATGACACATTTTGGCCGATTGTCCAGGGCTCGTTCGAACCGTGGATGCGATACAGCGTCGAGCCGAGATAGAGCGCGCGCGCGCCTAATGGATTATTCGGACCACCAGGTACGAAGTGAGGCAAATAGGGCTGGCGCTGAAGCATTTCGTCGGGCGGCACCCAATCTGGCCATTCCTTCTTGCCCGACACCGCGTGTACGCCGGACCACGTGAACCCCGGGCGGCCGACGCCGATGCCGTAACGCATCGCCTTGCCATCAGGTTCAACCAGATAGAGAAAATGATTTGGCGTATCGACAACAATGGTGCCCGGCGATTCCTCTCCGTTGTACGCAATCTGTTGCCGCAAGAAACGTGGATCTGTGCGGTCATCCGATCGCTGCGATCCCCGCATGGGATCAAGCAGTGATGAGTTGGCATAAGTTGGCGGATCGACTCGCTCCCCGCGATAATAATCCTGCTGCGGCGGCGGACCATACCATTGCTGTGACTCACGCTGAGGTCGCTGCGCTGAATCGCCAAACAAGAATTCGATGAAACCGATGCCCGGCTTGGGCTGCATCTGCGATTGCGCGGACACGGCGCCCATCGACGAAGGCTTAGAGGGCGCGACCGAGACCGGTTGCGCAAATGCAAGATTGGACAATGAGACTGCTGCAAGCACCAATATAAACGAACATCGCATTGACGCACCTTGAATGTCGTCGAATGCCACGGAGTAAAGAACCAAACGCACACCGATTGGTAAATCGCCGTTAAACAAGATTCGACATGGTAAACGAGTGGTTTCCACGTGCACGCAACGCAGCGTTAATGCTGCCTCGGTAAGAACATCGGCCGTAATGCGTGGGGCATAGGTGTGCAGCGCAAAGTATTTCGTATCGAACAGATGGTCGGAGGCGGCAGCGGCACGAGTGTCGCGGGACAACATGTCCACAGCCAGCCTGATCATACCAGCGAGGCACATTCCCGGAAGGAAGAGCAATCGACAGCGGCGCACGAGCTTGCAGCCATTCACGCTGCGATATCCTGCAACATGCGTGAACTTTCGGCACTCATCAACGACGGTAATGAACGGCGAATGACGCGCGCGGCTGGCGAACTTGGCGCCGCCGTTGGGGGAATGGAGACCGCCACACAGAAGATCTTGGCCTCGGCTGAGGTTATCGACGACTGCGCACGAGCCCTCGCCGCGGCCCTAAACAACGACTATCACCATGGCCTAGCGCAGGACCTGCAGGACCATGTGGTCCGCATCTACGAAGCCTGCAATTTTCAGGATCTCGCCGGCCAGCGGATCGGCAAAGTCATCGCGATGCTCGTCATGATCGAGGAGCGACTTATGGCCATGATCCAACACCATAGCGGGGCGAACGAGCAACGCGCTAAAGCGACTAAACCTTCGTCTGCCGGCGACCTTATCAATGGTCCTCGACTTGACGGGGCTGCTGGCCACGCTAGTCAGCATGACATCGATGTGATGTTTGCCTAACCCGGCCGACGGATCGCGACGAAACAGATCAGCGCAATCGATGCAAACCCGGCAGCGAGAGCCAATGCCGCCGGGTCAGACGTGTATTCGACCACAAACGCCATCACCAAAGGTGCGGCCGATTGCACCAGCAGGAATGGCGCCGCAAGCCGACCCATGAGACGCCCATAGCCGGACGCACCAAACAGCGCCAGTGGGACCGCGCCGCGCGTAATGGTGACCAAGCCGTTGGCGCCGCCGAACATGAGCGCGAATGCCGCTGCCGTGCCGGTCGATATGCCCAATAGCGCCAGCATGACGAAAGCACACAACAATGCGCTAAGCGCGAAACGTACGACCCATAGCGGGTGCAGATTGCGACCAAAAGTGAATTCGATGAGCCGCGCGCCAACCTGCGCTGGTCCGAACAATGCACCAATCCAGACCACCGTCCCGGCATCAATGCCGGTCCGCGTGAATATCGCCAGCAGGTGGGCTGAGAGGCCGGAGGGGACGAACGCATACGATGCAAATGCCGAGGCGACGAGTATGAAGATTAAGCCGTGCGGTGGCAGGACCTTGATTGGTTGTTCCTGCCCGTCTGACGTTGGCACATCCGCTTCGAAACGAGTTCGTGGCAAGGCGAATGCGTGTAGGGGCGCTGCGACGCATGCGAGGAGCAGGGCATACACAAGATAAGTGCCACTCCACCCAACGCTTTCGATCAGAAAATGAGTGACCGGCCAACTCACGGTCGACGCAAAGCCACCAGCAAGCGTGAGCGCTGTAATCGGCCGGCGCGCGCTAAACCCGAATATACGGCCAAGTGTAGCAAAAGCTGAATCGTACAAGTTTGCCGCCCTCGCGACACCAAGCACCATCCAAATGGCATAGTAAGCGACCGGCTGGGCGGCATGTACAATCAGAAAAAGACCGAGCGCCCCGATCAGGGAGCCGATCGTCATGACGACATGACCGCCGAAGCGATCGATCGAGCGGCCGACATAAGGCGCAACCAGCCCGGCGACCAAAAGCCCGACCGAAAACCCGCCCATGGTGAAGGAGATCGACCACCCACGATCAGCCGCAATCAACGGAACGATCAACACCGGTGTGTAGAAGATCGTGCCCCAGGAAAGAATTTGCGTGACGCCAAGGACGGGCACAGCACGCCACGGGCCCTCGATGAAGTCACGTGAAGAACTCATGTAGCGGTCATCGCGGACAACGATGGCTGTACCTTTAACAGGCCGGCGCAGTTGAACTCACGCGTTCTACAGCGTGCAGGCAATTACTGCGCAGGTCTTGGTGGCGGCGGTGCCGTTCTCGGCTTCGGTTTTGGCTTAGTCGCGGCCGGCTTGGCGCCTGCCGTCCCGCAACGGACATAGACCATAGTGCCATAGCGGCCCTGCACTTCCGAATCCATCCAGCGGAGGATGAGTATGCGGCCGTCAAAAAGAACCACTTCCCGGTCCTGAGCGCCGCCCGCCTCGCCGTCGGCTGGCCCGATGTAGGTTTTGCCGCCGGGGCCTCCTTTCAGGCGCAGCTCGGTTGGCGTCGCCTCATCGGCGAGGTGCATCATGACGCCACCGCTCGGGCCAAGCGTAATCACGTAAGGCTGCTTGCACTGCCCGGCCGCCGCCGTTTCAGTCCGCGCGCGGTCCTCTTCCTTGTGATAGGCCGCAAGCCCCCACCGCCCAACAATATCCTGCGGCGGGAAGGCTGGTGGGAGGACCGGGCCCCTAGCCGGCACACCCGGTTGCTCGACTTGCGGCCCGGTTGCGCAGCCGGAAAGCCCGAGTGCGAATACGCCGAGGGCGATTGCAACGGACAACGCGCGGCGATTGGGAGGGTTCATTCCGGCTCCTCGGGAAGAAAGCCCCAAGACTTTGGAGTGCATCAGCGGACAGCGCAAGCACGGTTTCACGAACCGCGTCCGTATTTTACCAACCCTTACCTTGACACCCCGGCGCGAAGGCAATATTTCCCGGTCAGCGATTAGCACTCCTTTGGTGCGAGTGCTAAATGACTGAAAAATAGTTACTTTTTGTTTCACGGAGACGCGGGTTCGCGCAAGAGGAAGCCTATGGCCAAAACTAAATTCCGCCCCCTACACGATCGCGTGGTTGTGCGCCGTATCACCGCCGAAGAGAAAACTAAAGGCGGCATCATCATTCCCGACACCGCCAAGGAAAAGCCCCAGGAAGGCGAGGTTATCGCTGTCGGGCCTGGTGGCCGCGACGAGAGCGGCAAGCTGATCCCGATCGACGTCAAGCCGGGCAGCCACGTGCTGTTCGGCAAGTGGTCGGGCACCGAAGTCAAACTGGATGGCGAAGAACTCCTGATCATGAAGGAGTCCGACATCATGGGCGTGATCGCCTGACATCTTTTCCAAATTCAACGGAGTAATTTGAAATGGCTGCTAAGGACGTAAAATTTTCCGGCGATGCGCGCGATCGCATGTTGCGTGGTGTCGACATTCTCGCAAACGCTGTGAAGGTGACGCTCGGCCCGAAAGGCCGCAACGTCGTGCTCGATAAATCGTTCGGGGCCCCGCGTATCACCAAGGACGGCGTGACGGTTGCGAAGGAAATCGAGCTGGAAGACAAGTTCGAGAACATGGGCGCGCAGATGGTGCGAGAAGTCGCCCAGAAGACAAACGATCTCGCCGGCGATGGTACGACCACAGCTACCGTACTAGCGCAGGCGATCGTAAAGGAAGGCGCCAAATCTGTCGCTGCCGGCATGAACCCGATGGATCTCAAGCGCGGCATCGACATCGCCGTCACCGCCGTGGTCAAAGACATCGAGAAGCGCGCGAAGAAAGTTGGCTCGTCGGCAGAAGTCGCCCAGGTCGGCACCATCTCCTCGAACGGCGACGCCCATATCGGTCAGATGATTGCTAAAGCGATGCAAAAGGTCGGCAACGAGGGCGTGATCACAGTAGAGGAAGCCAAGTCCCTTGAGACCGAGGTCGAAATCGTTGAGGGCATGCAGTTCGACCGCGGCTATATTTCACCGTACTTCATCACGAACGCCGAAAAAATGCTGGCCGAACTCGAGGATGCGTACATCCTCCTGCACGAGAAGAAGCTGTCCGGCTTGCAATCGATGCTTCCTGTGCTTGAAGCGGTCGTACAATCGGGCAAACCGCTCGTCATCATTGCTGAGGATGTCGAAGGCGAGGCAATTGCCACGCTTGTGGTCAACAAGTTGCGCGGCGGGCTGAAAGTTGCAGCGGTGAAAGCCCCCGGTTTTGGCGATCGCCGCAAGGCCATGCTTGAGGACATCGCAATCCTCACCGGCGGTCAGCTGATCTCCGAAGACCTCGGCATCAAGCTCGAAAACGTGACCACGTCCATGCTTGGCCGCGCGAAAAAGGTCATCATCGAGAAGGAAAAGACCACGATTGTCCACGGTGCCGGCAAGAAACCCGACATCGAGGCGCGCGTGCAGCAAATCAAGGCGCAAATCGAGGAAACAACCTCCGATTACGACCGGGAGAAGTTGCAGGAAAGGTTGGCCAAACTCGCCGGCGGTGTTGCTGTGATCCGCGTCGGCGGCGCCACCGAAGTCGAGGTGAAGGAGAAGAAGGACCGCGTCGAAGATGCGCTTAACGCAACGCGCGCCGCAGTCGAGGATGGCATTGTTCCAGGCGGTGGTGTTGCCTTGCTTCGCGCCAAGAAGGCGGTCGGCCGCATTCATAATGAGAATCCGGACGTGCAAGCCGGCATCAATATCGTGCTGAAGGCCCTGGAGGCACCGATCCGCCAAATTGCGGAGAATGCTGGAGTCGAAGGCTCTATCGTGGTCGGCAAAATTGCAGACGAAAAGTCGGAGACCTACGGCTTCGACGCCCAGACCGAAAAGTATGTCGACATGGTCGACGCCGGCATCATCGATCCGGCGAAGGTCGTGCGTACGGCTTTGCAGGACGCGGGCTCTGTTGCTGGTCTCTTGGTCACCACCGAAGCGATGGTCGCCGAGCTGCCGAAGGAACCGGCTCCGGCGATGCCGCCCGGCGGCGGCATGGGCGGCGGAATGGGCTTCTAAGCCAGCCCGATTGGCCACAAAACTTGAGGGCGCGGCCCAGGCCGCGCCCTTTTTCATGTCTTTATTACGCACAGATCAATGATCGCTGACCCGAAATTTAAGTGGCTTGGGTCCCTCCAGCACGATGCCTTCTTCTACCCGGCGCCACCCGATTATCTGGCCAAACGTTGCGAGTAAGTCCTCGTCCGCCTGCATACGTTCGTGCGTGCATTGCCCGATGCTCATCATTTCCGGCTGGCCTTCCGGCAATGCGCCGGTCTCAATCTTCATGGCTTCATCGGAAATTTCTATCCGTGCAGACACGGTTCTGCACCACAGGTCTATTTTCGCATTTCCGTTCGGCTCGACGGTAAGAAGCGGCATCCGTTTGCCTGGCCGCATCGGTGGCGCGTCGAGCAAGAATTCCTGATCGAATGGAAACGAATCAGCGGAAATGGCTGTCCCAAACGTCAGCAACACCAGAACGGCGGCGGTAGCGCCGCGCATAAGAGCGTGCCACGTCATTCTGCCTCGGCGAGTTGCTCTACAAGAGCGCGCGCGGTGCGCAGTAGCCGTTCATCACGCCCAGGTGCCCCAACCAGTTGTACACCAATCGGAAGACCATCCGCGTTCGCCAGAAGCGGCACATTGAGCGACGGAAATCCGGTCAGGGTCCATAGCGTACAGAATACGGGATCGCCAGTCGCCTCGATGCCCAGTGGCGCAACGCCCCTGGCAGACAGGGTAATGATCGCGTCGGCCAGTTGCTCGAAAATGTTTGCCATGCCATCGGCATAACGTCGCGCGTCGCGTATTGCGGCCAGATACTCAGTTGCCGTTACTTTGCGACCCTCCGCGATGAGTTCGCGGAAAGTCTTGCTGGCCTCGCCGCCATTGTCGACAAAGTCGCCGAGATTGTGGGCCATTTCAACGGCCATGATCGCGCGCAACCCGCTCCAGGCGTCACGATAGGCGTCCGGCAGATCGACCTCGCGCGCGCCCAACTCCTTGGCGAGATCTTCGACGGCGCTACGCGCATCGGCATCGGCCTTCTCCCACATCGGCGTGCGCACCAGCGCAAAGCTCGGAGGAATCGGCGGTGGCTCAGCCGCGCTGACGCGGAATTTCGGCGAGGCATAGGGCCGCGAGTCAGGGTCGGCGGAATCCTGACCAACGAGGACATCAAGAACCAGCGCGAGATCGTCAATCGAGCGCGCAAATGCGCCGACATGATCCAATGTGCGAGATAGTGTCAGCGCGCCGCCGCGAGAAATCAGACCATGGCTTGGCTTAACACCGAATACGCCGCAAAATGCGGCTGGCCGGATCATTGAACCATTGGTCTGCGACCCGAGCGCCAGCGGCACCATGCCGGCTGCCACCGCCGCGGCCGAGCCCGAGGACGAGCCCCCGGGCGTTCGATTCAGGTCGCGGGGATTTCGTGTCTTGCCCGGATTGAAATAGGCAAATTCAGTTGTCACCGTTTTGCCGATGATGACCGCACCGGCTTCGCGCAGCTTGCGGACAACGGTGGCGTCGGCAGTCGGCCGACGGCCCGCAAAGATCGGCGAACCATATTCGGTCGGATAGTCGGCGGTATCAAAGATGTCCTTGATCGCGACCGGAATGCCATGCAACGGCCCAATCCGGTCACCCTCGGACTTGAGGCGATCGAGCACGCGCGCCTGTTTGAGCGCATACTCCGGATCAAGATGAGCGAAGGCGTGGACTTCGCTTTCGGCTGCTGCGATCCGTTCCAGACAGGCGGCCGTATAGTCCTCGGCCGAAAACCTTCCGCGTGCGATTTCCGATGCAGCTTCGATCGCGGTCAGCGCAGTTAGGTCGGGACCAGACAAGGCGCACAATCCTTAGAGGACAAACGCGCCAATGAAATCATCGTCGGCGCGCTTAGTGGATTGCTGCCATCGCATCAGACGCCATACAGGTAGTTTGGCAACCACAGAGTCATCCCCGGCCAGAAATACATGATGACCATGCAGACAACCACGATCAGCATATACGGCATCATGCCGCTAAAGATCTGGTTGAGGGTGACGTGCGACGGCGAAACGCCCTTCAGATAGAAAGCGGACATCGCGACTGGCGGCGACAGGAACGCTGCTTGCAGGTTCACAAATACCAGCGTGCCCCATAGTACGGGATCGATATGGAAGTGCCTGAGCAGCGGCAGGAAAATCGGCACGAAGATGACGATGATTTCGGTCCATTCCAGCGGCCAACCAAGCACGAAGATGATTGCTTGCGACAGGATCATAAACTGGATGGGCGTCATGTTGAGCGACAGCACCCATTGCTCGACCAACGCCTGCCCACCGAGGATCGCAAACACCCCCGAGAACAATGCCGAACCGACGAACAGCCAGCACACCATGGCGGTGGTCTTCGCTGTCAGAAACACCGCTTCCTTTGTGCGCTTCCAGTCGAGCGTCCGCGCCTGAATGGCCAGCAAGAATGCGCCTGCTGCGCCGACACCCGCCGACTCGGTCGCAGTCGTTATGCCGAACAGGATGACGGCCAGCACGACGACCGTGAGGATGCCGAGCGGCATGATCGACGTTGACAACAGCTTGATGACTTCAAGCCGGTCGGCGTCAATCCGCCAGTAGTAGCGAAGCTGCCACAGCGCGCAGATCGCGACGATGATGCCGAAATAGAGGTAAAAGCCCTCCGGCGGCCCGAGTTCGGCGGCGGTCGCGGGCCCTTTGGCCAGGTCGGGCGTGCCCAGCTGCTGCACACCGGTGACGACGGCTTCCGGTGCGATCTGCTGGTGAATGACGACATACCAATAGGTCAGCCACAGTGTGCCGCCGACCAACATGAAGGGAACCAGCGCAGCGACCAGGTTTGTGAGAAGAGTCGCGTAAGTGACCCGGCCTTTTCCGGTGTCTATCGACAGCGCGCGCGACGGTGCCACAAGCGCTTTTAAAGTGCCGACAAAGACATTCTTTCCGTAGGCCGCCTGAAACTTGCGCATCCACTCGGGCACCGGTACGCGCTGTTGGTCCTCAGGCAACGGCGGCGCGATCTTCGGATTAATTATCGCCCAGCCGATGATGTAGACAAGGTAAAGGAACGAGAGGAAGAAGCCGGGAAACATTGCGGCTGCGTAAAGCTTGACGACCGACTGTCCGGCCACCGCCGCGTACACGATGATCATCACAGACGGCGGGATGAGAATGCCGAGTGTGCCACCCGCGGTGATGACGCCAGAGGCTAGTTTCACGTCGTATCCCGCTTTGAGCATGGGGTTGAAGGCGATAACGCCCATGAGCACCACCACCGCGCCCACCAGGCCGCTGGCGATGCCCCAGAACGTGCATACGATCAGCGTGGCGACGGCGAGCGAGGCCGGCACTTTCCGGAACGCGAGTTGGATCGAATAGAACATCTTGTCGACCAGCGCGCCGCGCTCCATAACGTAACCCATCAGCACGAACAGGGGTATCGAGATGAGCACGTCATTGGTCATCGCACCGTAGGTGCGCTGAACCATCAACTCGAACACTTTGTTATCGGTAAACAAGTGCGTCGGATCGTAGAAGGCGATGAAGCCGAAGAACATCCCGAGGCCCATCAGCGTGAAGGCCGTCGGAAAGCCCATCATGATGACAACCACGATGAGCGCGAGCATCGTAAGGCCGAGTGCGGGGTCGCTCATGTGTTCAAGTCCCCACCCATGCCGCGCTGGCGCGCGGTTTCGTCTATTTCCTTGGCGCGTTCGATAGCGATCTTGCGCGACTCCTCATCGACATATTCGCTGTGCGCAAGCTGCTCCTCGATCACGTCGGTCTCGGCGACGTCGGCAAGCCGGCTCGGCCATACGCCGGTCTTCAGGCAGACGACAGCGCGGACGATTTCGGCAATGCCCTGGAGCATGACCAGTGCGCCCGCGATCGGGATGACAGTTTTAAAATGATAGACCGGCGGACCGTTGGCGGTGACATTCGAATGCTCGGCGATGCGCCAGGAGTCCGCTGCGTAATCGGCGCCAGCGTAAATCAGCGCAGCAATGCCCGGGATGAAAAACACTATGTACAGCACAAGATCGAGCCCCGCCTGGGTTCGGGGCCGCATCGAGCTGTAGAGAAAATCACCGCGGACATGAGCGTTTTGCGCGAGCGTATAGGCTCCGCAGAGCATGAACAGGGTGCCGTACATCATGTTGTCGGCATCGAAAATCCATGCCGTCGGGGCGTTCAAAATATAGCGCTTGAACACCTCGATGCAGACAACCGTCATGAGAAGTATGATGAGCCAAGCCGCAGCCTTACCGACCCACGTGCTGATACCGTCGATAGTATGAAGAACGCTTTGCACGTTCATTGTTGGCAGATCCCCTGTATTCGCGAAGCTGATTTAGCAAGAACAAAGCACCATCCCGTCGCCCTGCGGAATGGTGCTTTGCCGATTTAGTGCGCCTTCAGATGGGCGATTTCGCGTTAGGACCGAAGTAGTGGTCGAAGGCCATTTTGCGCGAAACAATATAGTCCTGCTCCCATTGCACCGCACGTTTAGCAAACGCGAGCTGCGACGCGATGATCTCCTTGAACAGCGGATTGCTCGCAATGTACTTCTTGGTGATCTCGTCATACAGATCGAGCTGCGTGCGCAGGATCGCGTCAGGAGTCTTGTAGAACTTCACCTTGTCCTGAGTTTGCAGCGTGATGTAGTCCTGCGAGTTCCGATCGATCGCCTTCCACTGCATGTCTTGAGAGCAGGCTTCGACGGCGCCCTCGATGATCGCCTGGAGTTTCGGCGGCAAAGCCTTGAACTTCGTCTTGTTGAAGCTGATCTCGAGCTGCTCGGCATTCTGGTGATAGCTTTGCAGCATGCAGATCTTGGACACGTCGGCGAAGCCGAGCGCGCGGTCGGACGAGGCGTTGTTGAATTCCGCCGCGTCGAGCAGGCCGCGGTCGATGGCTGCAACGATTTCACCGCCCGGAAGCGCATTGACAGCGGCGCCCATCGCGGTGAAGAGGTCAATCGAAATTCCGACAGTGCGGTATTTCAGACCCTTGAAGTCATCGGCGCTCTGCATCGGCTTCTTGAACCAGCCCAGCGGCTGCGTATAGAGCGGCGCGTAGGGGAACGACACAACGTCGGCGCCGATCTGCCCGAAGATCTTCTCGAGTAGCGCTTTGCCGCCGCCGTACTTGTGCCACGCGAGCAACATGTTCGCATCCATGCCGTAACCTGGGCCGGAACCCCATAGCGCGAGCGCGGTGTTCTTTCCGTAATGATAGACGAGCACACCGTGACCACCGTCAAGCACGCCCTTTGACACCGCGTCCAGCAGACCGAAGGCCGGCACCACGGCGCCGGCGGGCAGCACCTCGATCTTGAGGTCGCCGCCGGTCATATCGTTGACCCTCTTGCCAAAATCTTGCGCGTACTCATGGAAGATGTCCTTCGACGGCCACGTACTCTGGAACCGCATGGCGATCGGGCCCTGCGCCTTGACGACGCTTGGTGCCACAACGGCTGCGCCGGCGACGGTTGCGCTGGTCAGAAATTTGCGGCGTGTAGAAGCCGCGGACAGTTTGTTATTGGGCATGTCGATGTCCCTCCCTTGGATCACTACCCCGTGAACATTTTTCGCCGGGTCTTATTCCACGACCCGGCCTTTGGCCGGGATCAGGTAAACCCTTGAAGATGTAATCGTACGGGCTGTAGCGACCAGACGCAACATTGGGCAGCATTTGGGCCACCGACGTGCTGCACTTGAGGGCGCCCTTGATATGCCCTTTTTATACGCGAATCCGGCAAAACCGATCGAATTCCGCACGGCACCAGCCATTAGCAGATAGTGCCGACCACATATAACCTTCACCGCTTTCCGATTCCGACAGGAGACCTCCCGTGAGAGGCATATTTTCGACGCTCGCCATCGTATGGCGAATTGCCAGCCCTTATTTCAATTCCGAGGATCGTTGGCCTGGCCGCATCTTGCTAGCGGCGGTGATTGTGATCGAACTGTCGATCGTTGGCATCAATGTCTTGCTCAATTCGTGGAACAACACGTTTTACAACGCGCTGCAAGATAAGGATTGGA
The DNA here is from genome assembly GCA_027307405.1 of Hyphomicrobiales bacterium. GTDB lineage: Bacteria > Pseudomonadota > Alphaproteobacteria > Rhizobiales > Xanthobacteraceae > Pseudolabrys. The sequence continues at coordinate 38,855 of DAHUXA010000009.1, forward strand.
ATGCGTTCATCTATCAACTCGGCTACTTCTGCGTCCTTGCGACCATTTATATCTTCCTCGCTGTTTACCAGCTTTATCTCAATCAATGGCTTCAGATCCGTTGGCGGCGCTGGCTAACGCAAGCCTATCTCGATCGGTGGCTGGCTGAAGCCAATCATTACCGTATGCAATTGCTGGGTGATGCCGCCGACAATCCAGACCAGCGTATTGCCGAAGACGTCAAGGAATTCATCGATTCCGGCACAACTGGAGTTGGGATCTTACCGATTGGCCTCGGCCTGCTGAATTCGGTGGTGACGCTCGGTTCCTTTGCAATCATCCTATGGAACTTGTCGGGAACTGCACCCCTGCACCTTTTCGGCACGACATGGGCGATTCCAGGCTACCTGTTCTGGGCAGCGCTGTTTTACGCGGTCATCGGCACGCTGCTCACCCATTTGGTCGGCCGGGCCCTGACTGCACTCAACTTCCAACAACAGCGCTACGAAGCGGACTTCCGCTTCAATCTGGTGCGTGTTCGCGAGAATTCCGAACAGATCGCCCTCCTCGACGGCGAGCAGACCGAGTGTAACCGGTTGCTGGCCCGGTTCGGCAATATCGCGGGAAATTGGCTCGCGATCATGTCGCGCCAGAAAAAGCTCACCTTTCTGACGGCCGGTTACGGACAGGTATCTTCGGTTTTTCCCTTTGTCGTCGTCAGCCCTGCCTATTTCGCCGGCGCGATCCAGCTCGGCGGCCTGATGCAGACGGCCTCGGCCTTCGGCAGTGTGCAAGGCGCTCTCTCGTTCTTCGTGACGGCCTATCGGTCGATCGCCGAGTGGCGAGCGGTCATCGAGAGGCTCGCGGGTTTCGATGAGTCGATCGCCACAGCGAGAGCAGCCGCGACCCGGCCACCCGTCATCGCGCTTGCACCAAGCGATGCAGGTATCGTCAGCTTCAAGGATCTGGCGGTACAGCTACCGAATGGCGCGCTGCTGGTGAATGCCAACGATCTATCGATCAAGCTTGGCGAGCGCGTGCTGGTGAGCGGACCGTCCGGCTCCGGCAAGTCGACGCTGTTTCGTGCCTTGGCCGGCATTTGGCCGTTTGGCAAAGGCACAATCACCGTGCCGAAAAATGCGCGCGTGATGATCCTGCCGCAGCGCCCCTACTTTCCGATCGCAACGCTTGCCGCCGCGGTCGCTTACCCGGCTGAGCCTGACAGCTTCGATGCCGGCAAAGTGGCGGAGCTGATCGAAGCGGTCGGTTTGTCTGCCCTCGCCTCTCGCATTGAACAAGAAGCGCATTGGAACCGCATGCTGTCGCTTGGCGAGCAGCAACGCCTAGGAATCGCGCGCGCGCTCCTCTATGCGCCCGACTTTCTGTTCCTGGACGAGGCCACGGCTTCGCTCGACGAGCCGGCCGAGGCCGCGCTCTATCAATTGCTGGAGCGCCGGCTTGCACGCGCCACGATTGTGTCGATCGGCCACCGGGCGACCCTTGCGGCGTTTCACGAACGCCGGCTCGCTTACAGCCGGGACGGCGATCATTACACCGTGCGGGAGGCAAGCCTGGCGCCCGCCGAATAGGAAAACCGGCAGGCCGGCAAAAGAGAAAGGGCGGCAACCGATCGCACGGCCGCCGCCCCTTCCGGGACAGACGTAGGTCAGACTTACTTCAGACTGCCGAGCGTCAGGTCAGCCGACAGTTTCGCGACGAAGGCCGCACCGCACCAGCTGGAGCTCGGCCCGCCGTTAATCGCATTCAGGCCGGCGGTGCCAGTTGCGGTCGGGTCGCTGGTGAAAGCATTGCAGTCACCCTTGCTCAGATCCGTATCGTAGTAACGCAAATCGAGGGTGAATACCTTCCAGGTCAGGCCCAAGCCGACGTTCCAGGTATTGTAGTCGGCATACGGGATGCCATTGGGGTTGTTAGCCAAGCAGAACCCACCATTCGCTATCGACTTACAGCCATAAAACGCATCGCTGGTGCCCAGCCATTGATGGCCGAACTCACCCGACACGTACCAGCCTAACGGACCAAGGGCCATCTTCTCTGGCGCGGTGAACTTGATCGTGCCGGAGAGATATTCGCCGTCCGCGCCAAGGTTCAAGAAATTCGGCGAGTAGTAGAAGTTCGCGCCGAAGACCCAGTCGGTCCAGGTGTAAGCAACCTTGCCGTAGATTTCGTAGAAGCTGGCGACTTTCTTGGCGACGTTGCCGTTGGTCTGAATCGGGCCCACACAACCCGGATCGAAGCTCTGCGTGGGGCCGGTGCCGTAGCACTGGCCACCTGGGTAGTAGTAGTACCAGTAGCCAATGTCGAAGGCCAAAGGACCGAAGGTCGGGCGTACGCCACCGTAGAAATCGATTTCGGCCGCCGCGTTGTTGGCGAACTTGATGCTCTCGCCGGAGAGACCAGCATAGAGCTGCCAGTTCGAATTGATGTTGTAGCGCGGCTCAAAGTAAGCCGCGACCGATCCCCTGTGCCCCGATTGTGTGACACCGCGGAAGATGTAGTCATTCATGATGGCCGCACCGAAGGCGATATCCCACGGGCTCGGCGGTGGCGCCGGAGCGACCTTGGGAGCCTTCGACGGCATGTCAGCCGCAAATGCTGCGGGCGCAACAGCCGAAACCGCGAGCGCCGCGACAACCGACAACACAACTTTCTTCATTGAGTCTGCCCCTTTAATTCGATCGGCCTATGGGTTGTGGCCGATCCCCTTTTTGCCCGTCAGTCCGCGTACAGAACCGTGGAATTCCCCGGATGCGATCGACCGGTACGCGATTTGGCGTGCATTGCGGTAAATTTAGACCCGTGACCGTCCGTCGCGGAAGCCAAAAACGGCAGCAATTGCCGCCTTTTTAGGCGAATCCGGCTTCTATCGACAGAATGATGGCAGTTGTTGCGTGAATGTCACAAATTCGGCCCGCCAAGCATTACTTCGGTGCTACATGCGATCGGCGCGACGACCTGCCACCCCAGTTGTCCACATCCTCCGCCCGCTGAGTCGGACTTAGGCCGCTGCCGCTTTCTTGCGGTTGGCCTCGAGACGCGAGTCGACCAAGGCGACGATCCCATCGATCACCGGATGGCTGAGGCCCTTCTGCTTGGCGATGAGCTGCACCAGCTTGTCGGCGCGTTCGATATTGGGCGCACCGTTCTGCAAGGCGCGCGCGGCCGAGGCCGGGCGCGTGAGACTTTGCGCCGCGGCAGCGTATTTCTCGAACGGCACCAGATCGCTCGGCGCAGCGCCAAGCTTGACGCAGAGGTCGAAGACGAAGTTGTAGACCGAACGCGACTCCTCGATGTTCGAATGCACAGCTTCTTGCGCCGTGCGCATGCCATCCTTGGTAATGCAACGATAATTACCCGCCAACAGCATCGACCATTTGGCGAGCGGCACGAAAATCGAATCGTGCACACGCAATTTCACCGGCAACTCGATTTTGCCCTCCGGTGCGTCGAAGCGAACGGCATCAATGTCCTTTTCCAGCTGCCGCAGAATGCCGGTGTGCATATCGTTGTCGAACCTGGCCACCTTGAAATTGGTCGGCAACGTCACTTGCAGCACGTTGACCTTTTCCTCGGGCGGACGGATCGCCTGCGGGTCCGGGCTGCACAAGGTCAGCAATCCCGGTTCGAAATTGTCCCACACAGTCGGGTCGGTATATGCCGGCTTGAGCGCATCGTAATTGAGCCCAGGAATGCGCTTCACGTAGGGAAGCGGCGGCATGTTCATGATCGACATGCAGGGCACTTTTGATTTCGCCACCGCGTCGAGCAGCTCGCGTACCCCAGGTGAGCGATATTGTGGTTCCTGCATGGCCAATCCGACGAGGTCGTAATTCTTGGGATTGACGCCCGCTGCGCCGCCGGCGCTGACCTTGCCGGGCAACTTGCGCGAGTCGATCTCGATCTGGTCCTTGCGACCTTTGACCGGCATGCGCACGCGGAAGCCTTCCGCATTGATGAGATCCGCCTCGGCCGGCAGACAAACCAGATGCACGGAATGCCCGCCGTACAGGATCTTGGAGGCGAGCAGCGATCCGTAGGACGCGCCCATGATCAGAATTTTGTATGTCGCCGGCATTGCCGCCTCCCTTACTCGTTACATCCGCAAAATTTGAAAGAGTTCCGGCCCTTAGGGGCCATTAATCTCATGGCTGGCATGCTATGCGGCCCGCATTGTCGATGCAATCGGGCGCGGTTTGCCCGAGTATCATGGCAAGGCAAGCGTCATCACCCGTATTTTTTGTCGAGGCCCCGGGTAGGCCCGTCTTCCG